>JAATGW010000070.1 GCA_015654495.1 Chitinophagales bacterium | reverse complement strand
ACCCGAAAAATCAATTGCAAGAACAGCTTTTTTGCAGGAACAAAAGATTGCAATTTGTTTTGTACGCAGGGGCGTATAATTATTTCCCTCCCGCGCTATAATAGTATGTCTGATCTGTGAAGAACGGTTCTGTTGGTTTTCTGAATCAGGGTGACCGTTACCGTTAAATTCCTGCTTGTTATTCTGGTTCATCTGAGTATTCATAAAGCTCTTTTTCTTTCAACGAAAAATTCAGCAAAGCAGTTTTCTCAGACGTGTGTTTGTACACAGGATCAGTACCCGTGTTGCTCAAATATATTCCAGTTAATGTAAAGTGCATATTAAACTCAGCAGGAATTGACATGCGGCATTATCAGGAGAAGAGTGGTTTTAACATTTACGTTTAACGTTTAACATTCAACTTGAAACCTCGTTTACCGCTTGTGTAAACCGAATCCGGATTTGCGTTAAAAGAACATTAACAATTTAGAGGTTCAGGGATCAAATAAAATATTTCGGGAATCAATTCTGATGATTCGGGCATTGCGATAACCCAAATGATCTTTTTGTTAAAACCACCGGTATAAAGCGGCTTGCAACAGCTGTTTCAACAGCATAATTTGGAAGTAAATTTTAAATTATGAAACTACTATTCATCATCTCCCTGCTGTTCTCAGGCAGCTTCTCTGCCGACAATTTATTCGTCCGCGATCAGGTAAGAATAAATTTTGATAAAACATTTCCCAATACAAAAGATGTAACCTGGGTAAAGAATGATAATAATACTGTAAAAGCAGTAATCGTTCAGGATGAAATTAAAACGCATATCACCTATAACCCGGATGGTACGGTTAATCAATGCCTGCGTTATTACGAATGCAAAAATCTGCCCGCACATATCCGCGCCAGGGTCTTTGAAAAATATCCTGAATGCCAGATAGTAGGTGTTACAGAATTATTTGCCGACAATGCACTTAATTTCTATATCAATATTAAAAATGATTCAAAGATTCTTGAATTGCGCGCTGATCCTTCGGGAGACCTGACTAAAATAAAAAGTTTTAAAGACGCATCTGTAACAGGCGAATAAACCGAACAAAATCAACAGACCTTGCCAACCAGCACAACAATGAAAGTAGTATCAATAACCAACATTTTTTTCTAAACCGGGCACCAATGGATTTCCGCGTCCATTTCCCGGTATAATCCGGATGTTTACCGTTGCCGGAATAAATTTCTACCGCAAGAGCAGACCCAATAGCGGCAGAAGATCCGGCAGCGGAAACATTTTTTTGAAGTACGAAGTTCGAAGGACGAAGTACGAAGTAAAGAGAAGCCAGTAAAAAGATACCAGATTGTACAACACAGGATATAAGTCTATATCCATTTCATAAAGTGATCTCCCAGACCAGATAATCTCTTTGTATCTATCCGGGAAAAAATTCCGTTAACATGTTTGTTAATTGAGATTAACTACCTTTCAATGCATTTCCAATCGAAAAAAAATCCTTCACAATTCGTGTAGTACTAAAAGGTTTTGGAGTGAAAATGAATAACGATTATCCTATAGCTGCCTTTCTGTTAAACGCAATCGTTATTTTACTGTCTGCATGTAGCAGTTCCAAAAATGCTGACCCGGTGATCAGCTATCATTGCTCTGATGGAACTGAAGCCATAATAAGTTTTTCCGGAGAAAAAGCACATCTGTCAGCCACACTGAATGGCAAAACCTACGACCTTGATCTGCCACACGTGCAATCGGTATCGGGCGCACGTTATGCCAACGACAGTGTTTCTGTATGGGGAAAAGGCAAAGAAATGATGATTGAGGCTGGCGGTGTCACTTACAATTGCGCCGAAGGAAAATAAGCTGCCGGCTTTAATTGTTAAGTAGGGCCTGCTGATTAAGTCATATGACCTAAGATTTTGTATTTTGATGAAAATCTTGTTCCTGTTTAATTTCGACAGTGTCATTAGTAAAACGCTCTTATTACCGTTCCTTTCCGCCTTTAATGGCTTACCGTCTATTTGTTATAAATATCATTGTTGTTGAGTTTGGAATGAGTTAGACGGGAATACGGAAAGAGCGCCTGCCCGACACAGCGCAGCGGCGGCGGGGTAATGAAGAAACGGGAAATTTATCTGCAGCCATGTAAGGGCTTTCATCCGTTTTAGCCCAAAGGCTTGCAGTTTAAATATGAATTTTATCGTAAGATCCGTAACTGATAAGTATTCTATTTCAAACAGCAGGCCCTATGTATGTAGTTATCTACTCCAGGTCATGATACTGCACTAAAAAGAGCCAATAATCCGAATAGGTAAAACTATAGCCTCTGTTTTATAATCCCGGAAGTGTACTAAGGAATTCAAATTTAAAATTTCCGGTCGCCTTTAGTTTATCAACCAATTGGTCTAACTCACTTTGTTCCCAGCCTTTGGAAAACATTTCATCGTGTGAAAGTAAAACAAGGTGATTTTTTACACGGGTAGTACCATTTTTCAAATGCGTTTCAATCAGGTAAACCATATCATCACCTGTTTGTACAGGAGAACTTGTAGGAGCATCATGCTCCCACTCGAGGTCCCAGCCAATAATTTTAAATCCGTTCTGATACAGCAGATCTGCAGCCGCCGAACCACTGGGCATATCATTATGTTTTATAGTTGCAGTGCGCCACATATTACGACCGGGCAATCTGCATAGTTTTGTCGGCAGCTTGTATTCGTTATAGCATTTCAGGAAATCCACATACACTGAATTTGCATTGCTGTAGTATAGCTGGTATTTATTATGCGCATGCGAAAAGCTGTGGTTTCCCACTTCAATCATGGGGTTCACCAGGTATTCATTGAAATAACCTTTCAGCTGCGGCGAATTCTGAATATGCTGACCCACAACAAAAACATTCACTTTTATATTTTCTTTTGTAATGGCGGTGGCAATATTCTCACTTCCATGTAAAGGACCATCATCGAAAGTGAGGTAAATGGTATAAGGATCCGCATGGTTTATGTACTCTTTATGTGTTGCGGATGAAAGCAAACCAATAATTAAAAAGCAGCCGATCCATTTCTGCAAATATTTTCCTTTGTTCATAATTTTCTGTTTTCAGTGCGTTTATGAATAGATCTCTGAAAATGCATCTAAAAATTAAGCCAAATAATTCTGCAAAAAATGGCTATGACCATTTATTTTTTAACAGCATGCAGTTGATTTTCATGACTTCAGGTTAAAAAAACAACCAGTCTCTTAACATTTTAGGAAACTGATGGGTTGTAAATTTGCGTTTTGAAATAAACCCGTTACTATGGTACGTTTGTTCGTTGCAGTTATACTATTCCTGTCTACTGTTTCATTTGTACATAAACGAAGCACGGCAGATACATATATTGACAAGTTCAGCCCCCTTGCGATTCAACTGTACAAGGAAACCGGCGTACCTGCTTCGCTGATACTTGCAGTTGGTTCTGTTGAAAGCGGTTTCGGAAAAAGCAGGCATAGCCGCCTTCTTCATAATCATTTCGGAATAGTTGGCGGTTCCGAAAAAGGCGCCAAGCCTTATTCAACGAAGTATAAATATTTCGCCTCAGACGAAAACAGTTTCCGCGCTTTTGCAAAACTGATGTCTGAAAAATATGGAATACCCGGAATGATCAGTACGGGAATGAGTACTAAGCAAATAATCGCCAGGATCAAAAAGCGCTATGTTGAATTCACCTATGATGAATGGGAGAAGATGGTAAATGGAGTTATACGCGACAGAAAACTGATTGCATTCGACAATATCAAATAAAAAGACCCACCAGCCGATGGGTCTTTTTAAAAATTTGTGGAGGATACCGGGATCGAACCGGTCACCTCAAACATGCCATGCTTGCGCTCTACCAGATGAGCTAATCCCCCTTTTTTTAGTCTGGAGTCAGGAGGCTGGAGTCGGGAGACTGATTTCGTAACTTGTATTGACTCCAGCCTCCCGACTACATACAGGGTTGCAAATATACCGCTGTTGGTTATTTCATCAAAATCGAATTAAACATTAGACAAGTGAAGTTTTCAAAGCAGTCATGAGTAATAAAACTCATACCATGACAGTACATGATAAACAGCCATTCAATAGCTGTTATCTTTAAATTCTTTGTTACAATTTCACAATTGATTGCCTCACATGCATGGAATCCTCGGTATCTTTTTTCACCTGATTGGTGGTTTTGCATCCGGTAGTTTCTACATGCCGTTCAAGAAAGTGCAGAAATGGTCCTGGGAATCTTACTGGATTATTGGTGGTCTTTTTTCATGGCTTATTGTTCCTCCGTTAGCTGCATGGCTGACAGTACCGGGATTTTCAGAAATAATCAGGAATACCTCATCACAGGTTATTGGAATCACAATCTTATTTGGCGTTCTGTGGGGTGTGGGGGGACTTACCTATGGACTTGGCGTAAGGTATCTTGGAATGTCTCTTGGGAATTCTGTTGTGTTAGGGTTTTGTTCTGCATTTGGTGCATTGGTACCATCGATATACTATTATTTTTCCCCTTCAGAAGGCAAAACATCATTTGCTGATTTATTAAATACAGGATGGGGCAGGATCGTTCTGGCTGGTGTTATTCTTTGTCTGATCGGAATTTATATTTGCGGATATGCAGGCATGTTGAAAGAGAAAGAATTACCAACCGCCGACAAAAAGAAATCAGTAGCTGAATTTAATTTACGCAAAGGCCTGGCAGTAGCAGTTTTTTCGGGCATTATGAGCGCCTGTTTTAATTTTGGAATTGAAGCGGGAAAACCAATGGCAGAAGCCGCAGTTGCAGCAGGTATGAACCCTTTATACCAGAATAATGTAACTTATGTTGTTTTGCTTTGGGGTGGCCTGGCAACAAATTTCGTATGGTGTATGCTGCTTAATACAAGAAACAAATCATTCGGCGACTATACCAATTCAACCACTCCCCTGTTGAATAATTATTTTTTCTCAGCGCTTGCAGGAACGATATGGTTTATGCAATTCTTTTTTTATGGTATGGGAGAAAGTAAATTAGGAAATGGAGCAAGTTCGTGGATTTTACATATGGCCTTCATAATTCTGATCGCCAATATGTGGGGAATAATCCTCAAGGAATGGAAGGGAGTAAGTACAAAAACAAAAAATACAATTGCAACCGGGATTGTTACCATCATTTTATCGGTATTACTGGTGGGTTATGGCAATTCTCTTAAATAATTTTCTAACTTATAACGGAAAAATATGTCAACCGTTCAAACAAATCAATTTAAGCACGTCAGTTATCTCTGGAATGAATCCAAAGCTGCAGAACTTGCAGGCGATGAAGTGGCATTGCTGATTTACCGATCAAATCTACTGGGTGCAGATCTTCGTCTAACCAACTACGGTGGTGGAAATACTTCCTGTAAAACAATGGAAAAAGACTTGCTCACCGGCAAACAAACGGAAGTGATGTGGGTGAAAGGTTCAGGAGGCGACCTTGGTACCCTTAAAAAAAGCGGGCTGGCTGCACTGTATATGAATCGCCTGGTAAACCTGCAGTCAATATATCGCGGACTTGAGTATGAAGATGAAATGGTGGAACTGTACAATCATTGCATTTTCGATCTGCAATCAAAAGCGCCTTCTATCGATACTGCCCTGCATGCATTTCTTCCGTACAAACATGTGGATCATCTGCATCCGGATGCAGCCATTTCCATTGCTGCGAGTAAAGATGGCAAACAGATTACTAAGGATCTGTTCAACGGAACAATAGGTTGGGTTGAATGGCAGCGTCCCGGTTTTGATCTGGGTCTTCAGCTGAAAAAATGCGTTGAAGACAATCCCGGTATCCGGGGCATTATGCTTGGCTCTCACGGGCTGTTTACATGGGGTGATACAGCATATGAGAGTTATATAAATACCCTTGAAGTAATTGAAATCTGTGCCGAATATCTGGAAAAAAAATCAGCAGGAAAACCGGTATTCGGAGGTAAAAAGATTGAAAGTCTCGCTCCTGCTGAAAGACTCGCCCAGGCTTCTGCACTGGCTCCTGTGTTACGAGGCCTTTGCAGCAGTAAACACCGGATGATCGGTCATTTTACTGATGACGAACGCGTTCTCGAGTTTATCAATTCAAATGATCTTGCAAGATTAGCGCCTATGGGTACCAGTTGCCCGGATCATTTTCTTCGTACAAAAATATCCCCGCTGGTTCTGTCGCTTGCACCTGGCGCTGACCTGAAAGATGCTGCGACTGTTAGAAAGTCACTGGAAGATTCTTTTGAAGCATACAGGAAAATGTATGCCGAGTATTATGAAGCCTGCAAGCATCCGAACAGTCCCGCAATCCGTGATCCGAACCCGGTTGTACTTCTTTATCCCGGTGTAGGTATGTTCACTTTTGCAAAAGATAAACAGACAGCAAGGGTATCTTCTGAATTTTATATCAATGCAATTAATGTGATGCGTGGTGCGGAAGCAATTTCGACATATATTTCATTGCCCCGCCAGGAAGCATTCAATATAGAATACTGGCTGCTGGAAGAAGCGAAACTTCAGCGTATGCCAAAACCAAAACCACTCTCAGGTAAAATTGCACTGATCACGGGAAGTGCGGGTGGAATTGGAAAAGCAATCGCTAAAAAATTTGCGGACGAAGGTGCCTGTGTCGTTATTAATGATAATGATGAACAACGTCTTGAAAGCGCAAAAGCAGATTTCAATCAGAAATACGGGAAAGATGTTTTCATAGCAGGCATACTCGATGTTACGCAGAAATCAACAATCGATGCTTTGTTTGACAGTGCGGCTCTTTCTTTCGGTGGTGTTGATATTGTTGTGAACTGCGCAGGAATTTCCATTTCCAAATCACTCGAAGATCACCTGGAAAAAGACTGGGACCTGCTTTTTGATATTCTTGTAAAAGGACAGTTCCTGATTACACAGGCGGGCGTTTCTGTAATGCGAAAACAGCAGCTTGGTGGTGATGTATTGAATATTGTGAGTAAGAATGCGCTGGTATCAGGTCCTAATAATGCAGGTTATGGTTCTGCCAAAGCGGCGCAGTTACACCTGAGTCGTTTGAACGCAGCTGAACTGGGAAAAGATAAAATCAGGGTTAATACTGTAAATCCGGATGCTGTAATTTCAGACAGTAAAATCTGGTCAGGAGCATGGGCTGAAGGCAGGGCAAAAGCATATGGAGTTAAAGTTGAAGAGCTCCCGGCATATTATGCACAACGGACACTGCTAAACGAAATTATATTACCGGAAGATATTGCAAACGCCTGCTTCGCATTTGTGAGTGGCCTGCTGAATAAATCGACGGGAAATGTACTCAATGTAGATGGAGGGGTTGCGATGGCTTTCGTACGTTAAACGTTCAACGTGAAACGTTAAACGTTGAACGTTGACCTGAAATAAGTTGGTATGAAAATTAAACCAGAAGATATCCTGGCCTGCAATGAAACGGAACTCAAAACGCATCGAAAGAGGTTTGAGTTTCTTGCTTCGCTTCACCCCGAAACAGAGTTTATTGTAAACAAGCTTCGCCGGTTTCAGGTTGCGATTCCGAGCTGGGCGCTGGGTAATGGTGGTACGAGATTCGGTCGTTTTCCGGGTGCCGGAGAACCGTCGAACCTCGCACAGAAGATTGAAGATATCGGTCTGCTGAATGCGCTTAACCGTTCCAGTGACTCTATCTCCCTGCATATCCCCTGGGATATTCCTGAACAGCCGGATGAAATCCGCGACCTGGCTACAGAGTATGGGATCAGGTTTGACGCTATGAATTCAAACACATTCCAGGATCAACCGGGCCAGCCCTTAAGTTATAAGTTCGGATCTCTGCAGCATGTAGAATATAAAGTCCGCAAGCAGGCTGTTGATCATAATATCGAAGTGATTGAACATGGAATCGCACTTGGCTCCAAAGCAATCACCGTATGGCTTTCAGATGGCTCCTGTTTCCCCGGACAACTGAATTTCAGAAAAGCATTTCAGAATGTACTTAGCGGCTTAAAGGAAATTTACAAAGCCCTTCCGCCCGACTGGAAAATGTTTGTTGAATATAAGCCCTATGAACCCAATTTTTATTCAACAACTGTAGGTGATTGGGGTCAATCACTGCTCTATGCAAACAAACTGGGGTCACAGGCTTATACTTTAGTAGACCTTGGTCATCATCTCCCCAATACCAATATTGAACAAATAGTAGCGCTATTGCTTATGGAGGGCAAACTGGGCGGATTTCATTTTAATGATTCGAAATACGGCGATGATGATCTTACTGTGGGAAGTATAAAACCTT
>JAATGW010000164.1 GCA_015654495.1 Chitinophagales bacterium | reverse complement strand
GGCCAGCAGCCTGGTATGGCTCCCGGAGGTCCGGGGATGAGGATGATGAGGGATTGAGTTGGGCAGTCTGGAGTCTGGAGACTGGAGTCTGGGAACAGCCGGCGTTTGGAGTTCATAGTTCATAGTTCATAGTTCATAGTTCATAGTTCATAGTTCATAGTTCTTAGGTATTGTTCTGTTACTGTTTCTCGTCTTTTTTCCCATTTCTCTTTTCTCTTTCTGTGGAAAGAAAAACTCCTGAAACTCCGTTACTGACTCCCGGTTAATTACTAACTTCGCACCGCATTTGCACGAGTCAGATGCATTATTTTCATCATATTTATTTGAGCGCACACTATGGCCGGTCAGTTAAAAGAAGTTCGTAACAGGATAAAATCGGTTCAGTCAACCCAGCAGATCACCAAAGCCATGAAGATGGTAAGCGCTGCCAAACTCAGGCGTGCACAGGATGCTATTATCCAGATGCGTCCCTATGCCATGAAACTGCAGGATATGCTGAGCAATATTGTGAGCAATGTGGAAGGCGGGGACTCAGGAATGACCCTGGCTGCAGCAAGGCCTGTTGAAAAAGTATTGTTGATCGTTATCACGAGCGACCGCGGCTTATGTGGTGCGTATAATGCTAATATTCAGAAACTTGCGCGCTTTACAATTGAAGAAAAATACAGCGAACAACATCGCCGGGGAAATGTGATGATCTGGGGAATTGGCAAAAAAGGCTGTGAGTTTTTCCAGAAAAGGAATTATAAAGTGGGCACGGCTTTCAAGGATACCTTTCTTCACCTCAGTTTCAGCAATGTTCAGGAAGCAGCCCAGGCAGCAGTGAACGGATTTTTGAACAAGGAGTTTGATGTAGTTGAACTTGTGTACAGTGAATTTAAGAATGCCGCTACCCAGGTATTTAAGGTGGAAAGATTTCTACCTATTCCCAAAACCAATCCTGCGGCTGGAGGGAAAAAAGCCACCAAAGCTGATTTTATCTTTGAGCCCGAAATCGGCCTGCTGATTGCTGAGCTTATGCCAAAAATTCTTAATACCCAGCTCTATAAAGCAGTTCTGGATGGTAATGCATCTGAACACGGTGCGAGGATGACAGCCATGGATAAAGCTTCAGAAAACGCCAATGAGCTGCTCAAATCACTGAAAATTTCCTATAACCGCGCCCGCCAGGCAGCCATTACCACAGAGCTTTCTGAGATCGTAAGTGGAGCCCAGGCCCTGCAGGGTTAAAAGAGTGTGGAAAGCCTTTGGTCCGAAAATGCGGTACAGAGCCGCCTATTTATTATTTTCCCGTCCGATTTAGTCATAAATCCATCCGACAATTATGGAAATTTCAAACCTCATTACGCACATTGAAGCGCTGATTTTTGCCAGTGAAAAACCGCTGACAAGCCTTGACATTGTTGAACTGATCAACAATGCTTTTGGTTTTATGGAAGATAAGGTAACACTGGATCAGGTAGAATCTGCCATCGAAGGAACAAGGGAAAAATATGCTGCTGAATTTTATCCTTTTGAACTAAGGCAGAGTGGTGGTGGCTGGCAGTTCCTTACAAAAAAGGAATTTCACAAAACAATTGCGCAACTGAATGGCGATAAATTTCTCAAGCGTCTGTCCGGCGCCGCTCTTGAAACACTGGCTATTGTTGCCTATAAACAGCCGATTACCAAATCTGAGATTGAAGCCATACGTGGTGTGAACAGTGATTACAGTGTTCAGAAGCTACTCGAAAAAGAATTGATCATTATCACCGGAAGAAATGAATTACTTCCCGGTAAACCATTGGTATACCAGGTTTCACGCAACTTCATGGATTATTTCGGAATAAATTCTGCTGAGGAACTTCCAAAAATAAATGAAGTCCTTGCTGAGCAGATCATTGAACCTACACTTGTAAATGCAGAACATTTTGAAGTGGAAAAGGGTGAGCTGCTGGCAGTAAGTGAAGAAGGTCAGCTTGTGCATAATGCCGACGAACCGTTTGGAGAAATTTCCGGTTCGGATGTGCCGGATGATCAGGAACCGTTGTGATGAGACAGGCAGAAGGCAGTAGGCAGTAGGCAGTAGGCAGTAGGAACAGCCGGCGTTTGGAGACATGATTCCTAAGCATGCTCTTTCTCTTTCTCTTGCTGTTGCTGTTTCTGTTTCTGTTACTGTTTCTGTTTCTCGCTTCTTCCTCTTTCTCTTGCTCTTGCTCTTTCAGGCAATAGGCAGTACCACTATCAGCGCGACGCTAATGTTTTAGTAAAAAATAACTTGAAAATTTAAAGCAGTGATTAGGAAGAAGCAGATTAGAAAAATCGTTCATGATTGATTTTAGTATATAGTTTTTTTTGCCGGGAAGTCGGAATGACGGGATGATGAAAACATACCCGATGTTTTTTTATCCAGCCTTGCTTTCCGGCTCCCCGCCTTACCGGCAAAAGAAGGCAGTAGGCAGCAGGCAGTAGGAACAGCCGGCGTTTGGAGGTTTAATGCCTAAGCGTTCGTTACTGCTTCTGTTTCTCCTTACTCATTTCGTTTAGCCGGAACCGTCACCAGATTCACTAACTTCTGTTCCTCATTTCGGAATTACCCTTTAAGAATTAGTTATGAGGAAGCAAGGCCGTCAATTATGCCTTTACCTAAATTTGAAGAAATGCGTTTATTAAAAAGGTTGACATTATTAAGTGAGTTTATGAACTTCTTTTTTATTTAATTATCAGCAGCATTCCACTATCTCCTACTCACTGGCTGTTCCTACTGCCTACTGCCTTCTGCCTTCTGCCTCTTTTGCAGTTCCCGACTTTCATCCGATATTTACAAATCTAAAACTCATTCATGTCGTCTACCGAAGCGGAATTAAGTCAGCAACAGTTGATCGCTGTTGCAAAGGAATTTGGAACACCGGTTTATATCTATCATGCCGAAACAATAGCCCGGCAGTATGCTAAGTTGAAGGATGCTTTTAAAGGTGTCAATGCAAGGTTTTTTTATGCCTGTAAGGCATTGACAAATATCAATATCCTGAAATACATGCACCAGTTGGGTGCGAATCTGGACTGTGTAAGCATGAATGAAGTGCGGCTGGGAATGATGGCGGGCTTTGCTCCTGAAAATATTCTGTTTACTCCAAACTGTGTGGATTTCGGTGAATATCTGGAAGCAAAAGACCTTGGCGTTTGTATTAATATCGACAATATTTCGATACTCGAACAGTTCGGGAATCGCTTCGGAAGCAGTTATCCGGTTTGTATCCGCCTGAATCCGCATATTATGGCCGGAGGAAATTTTAAAATTTGTTTAAGACAAAACTGAATTAATTTCATTCACGGATTGAGACTTCATGAGATAAATTTGTGATTGGTGAGTTTGTGATTTCAGTAGAGTAAATTTATTCTAAGATTTATACTACGAGTAAGACTACGATACCTCATATACACAAAGACTTGTCAGTGTATTAGATGTCGAATGAATTCTATACTAAAAAG
>JAATGW010000456.1 GCA_015654495.1 Chitinophagales bacterium | reverse complement strand
GTCTCCGGCCTGTATCCCAGATGAAAACATCGCGCCATCTTTCGCAACATCACGTACAAGCACACCCTGTCCTTCTTTATAGGAAAGCTTTTCCTTTTCTGAATCAGGTGCATTTTCAGGCAGATAAGTAATACCCAGATAAGCACGTTGAACTGTTCCGAACTGAAGCAGATCATTAATAATCTTCTTCACGATATTCACAGGAATAGCATAGCTGTATCCTGCATATGCTCCGGTAGGTGATGCGATTGCTGAAACAATACCTACAAGTTCCCCATTTGTATTGATCAGAGCACCGCCTGAATTACCCTGATTTACTGCAGCATCTGTCTGAATAAATGATTCAATCGGTGTGCTGCTCTTACGGGCATTTAAACCCAGTGAACGTGCTTTGGCACTGATGATCCCTGCGGTAACTGTTGTTTCAAGATTCAGAGGATAACCAACCGCGAGCACCCACTGACCAATTTTAACCTGATCGCTGTTGCCATAGAGAAGGAAGGGTAAGCCTTTTGCTTCCACCTTTAAGAGCGCAAGGTCACTGCTTGGATCGGTACCAATAAGTTTGGCTGAATATGATTTTTTATTGCTAAGGGTAACCTTGATCTCATCGGCCTCATCAATAACATGGTTATTTGTAACGATAAATCCGTCTTCACTGATAATAACACCTGAACCGCTTGCTTTGCTTGGTATAGATCTCATATCCGGACCGAATTCGAAGAAATCATCTCCGAAAAGATCAGCAAAAGGATTTCTTCTTTTGGGAAGATTATTGCTCACCTGGTTCTTACCAATTACTGTAGTGATATGAACTACGGAGGGAGTGCTTGCAGCAGCTGCCTGCTGAAAATCTACAGGTTGCCCCGGCGTATTGAAATTGCTATCGAACAAGCCTGCATAGTTTGCCGGTATCTTTCCAACCGATTCCTGCAGCGCAATTGGTTTTTGATTGTATTTGTTGTAAGCGAAAAGTACAGTGAGCGTTGTGGCTGCACTGATCAGCATCACAGACAAAACCTGTTTAAATTTCATTTTTTGTTCCTTTTATTGTGTGAATTATGCTGTGTCAAATTATATGCCTTTGCAGTTTACAAATAAACGAAGCTGACTGAATTTCAGTTACCCGGTTGAACCATTTAACAAACAATTAGAAAGACTTTCGTAGATGTGTATTCAAATGTACAAAAAGGATCAGACACTGCGGGAAAGGTAAGTATCCGCCCATCATTATTGCAATATATTAAACGCCTCCTTACGCAGTTTATTGAAGTCAGCTGCCCAGTTGCGATAGAAACGACATTGTATCTATACCGTCAGCATAGTCAGTAAGCGAAGGCTGTTGTGCTTTTCCAAAAGCTGTTAAGCCTTTGCTAACAACGCATTGAATCTTATCCATTGGTAAGGATGCTGTCAATTTGTCTTTATCTGTATAAAATTGATAATTTATCTGGCTGATCGGAGAGAAAGGTGAATCGTTCCGGATGAGGATCACTGATCCGTCAGTCATATAAAACTCGTGGTTGATCAGCGGAATTGCAAGATTATAATCGTAATTGTGCTTATACTTATGCTGATCCATGAAAAAGCTATATTTTTTTAATGCGGTCAGCAAAGGGACAAAATCGTAAGCTTCAGGGACATAAATCTGGGTAACATTTCTGCAGCCGAGTCCGAAATACTGCTGAATATCATCTGACAGGAGTGATAGTTCTTTATCAGTTTCTGTGCCGTCGAGGATCGCCACCGACGTTCTGTTCTTTCTGATAATATGCGGATATTTCCCGAAATACTGTTCAAAATAGCGGGCGGAATTATTAGAGCCTGTCGCTATATAAGCATCGCAATTATTCAGCCTTTCGCTTACAGTGATATAGTCTGTTGTTTCCGGCCATTCATCAGCCATCCGGTTCACGAGATGGGGAATCAGCACATTATCTTTTTCGGAAACCTTTATCTTCTGGCGATGCCCTGAAATAAATACGCAGAGAAAATCATGAAAGCCAACCATTGGAATATTACCGGCCATTACCAGTCCTACCTCTGCAATTTTTGCCGGGCTTTCTTCAGTTATATACCGCAAGGCCCATTGCCGGAGAAGGGTCTCATCCAGAAACTGTTCTGTTATTCCCTTAATAGCCAGGTCGATAAATTCCGGGATGAACCAGGAGTTTTTCATGCTTGCTTCCCATTTTGCTTTTTGCCAGTGCTCGTCTTCTGACTTTATGTATTCCCCTAATTGTTTCAGAATTTCAATGCGTTGTTGTAATTTCATATCAACGGCTGCGTTATTTTTTTACTTCGCAACCTGAGGCAAAAATAGAACCGGAATCAACCCTTAAAAAATTCAATTGAATATGGCAATTAAAATCACAGATGAATGTATTAATTGTGGCGCCTGCGAACCGGAGTGCCCGAACAACGCAATCTATGAAGGTGGTGTTGAATGGGCAATGTCGGATGGCACTACAGTAAAAGGCAGTTTTACTCTACTGGATGGCTCCGTTGTGGACGCTGATCAGAAAAATGCGCCTGTGAGCAATGATACCTATTATATTACACCAAATAAATGCACTGAATGCCAGGGTTTTCACGAAGAACCACAATGTGCTGCCGTTTGCCCGGTGGATTGCTGTGTGCCGGACGAGATGTATGTGGAAACTGTTGAAGAACTGCTGGTGAAAAAGGAAAAAATGCATATCTGAACATATTGACGATTGCCGCTTATAGCGACATAATTGGATGGGTGATATTTCCCATCCCGGGGTGAAGTCAACATAAACCTGGTTTATACTTCACCTCTTTTTTTTAAATTGGTCCAAATGAAACTGATTCTCTGTTTTGGCGTTCTGATCTGTTTTTCATGTAAGAATCTGAGCTTCCGGAAGGAGGATGAACGAATTAATGCGCTTAATTCGATGCAACAGACCGATTCAGATTTTTCTGAATCCGCAGCTGCCAATGGTTTCCGCAAAGCCTTTCTGGAGTATATGGATGAAGACGGCATTCTGCTACGCGATAAGCATCATCCGATAATGGGTGGGGATGCAATAAAATACATCAGCAGTATAAATGATTCTACCTTCAAACTGGAATGGGAACCACAGGGCGGTGATGTGGCAAAATCCGGTGATCTCGGGTATACCTATGGTGAGTATACCCTTTATAATGACAGCGCTGTGCAAAAAGGTACATATGTAACCATCTGGCGAAAACAGGAAAATGGAAAATGGAAATTTGTTGTGGACGCAAGTACCCAGGGGCTTGAAGACCTGATACAGGAATAATAAAATGATATTCAGTTCGTTAACTCTCTTGTGACAATTTTGGGTTTCATTTAGTTTCTTTTCATTTTCTTTGCCAAAAGACCAATTCCATGCGCAAACCGCAGATCGCTTTTGTAACCGGAGGATACTCTTCTGAAGCGGTAATTTCCTATAAAAGTGCCACTACAATTGAAAATAACCTGGATAAGGATTTGTTCGACGTGTACCGGATTGACATTACTCCGGAGGAATGGTTTCATCCGTTAAAGGGTGGGGGTAAGGTAAAAGTAAACCGCGAGGACTTTTCCATATTACTGGGTTCCGGTAAAATAGAATTTGATGCGGTATTTATCGGTATCCATGGAACACCTGGCGAAGATGGCAGGTTACAGGGCTATTTCGACCTTGTAGGTCTTCCTTACGCATCCTGTGATGCAGCAACCTCCGCTATTACTTTCAATAAAAGATATACAGTAGCCGTCGCTGCCTTTTCCGGAATTCATGTCGCAAAGTCATTACATCTGTTCCGCAATGAGCCCATTCCAGTTTCAGAAATAATTTCCAACCTCAGGCTGCCTGTTTTTGTAAAACCCAATAATGGAGGATCAAGCATTGGTATGAGTAAGGTTCATCATGAATCTGAATTAGAGCAGGCATTGGAAAAAGCATTTCGTGAAGATGACCAGGTGCTGGTGGAGGAATTTATCAGCGGAAGGGAATTTACAATCGGGGTTTACAAAAGTGAAGGGAAAGTGATTACTCTTCCTTTCACCGAGATAATTACAGAAAATGACTTTTTCGATTTTTCAGCAAAATATGAAGGGAAATCAAGTGAAGTTACTCCGGCTGAATGCCCCGAGCCAATGGCAAAAAAAGTTCGCGACACAGCAGAAAAAGTATACAGGATTTTCAATTGCCGCGGGATTGTGCGGATGGATTTTATTTTTAATGAAAAAGCGGGTGAAGCTTTTCTCCTGGAAATAAATACTATCCCCGGACAAACTGAAGCCAGTATCGTACCGCAACAGGTACGAACACTCGGAATTTCACTTAAAGATTTCTATACATCCCAGATCAACGAAGCCCTTGCACAGAAAAAAGAAAAGGTGCTGGTCTGATCCTCCCTTTAAAACGATTTTATAAATCCATGTTTGCATTCATAACAAAAAAACCTCTCTGGGTAAATCTGCTGGTAGCTATTGGCCTCACCCTGCTTTTCCTTTTTCTCGTTTTTATGACGCTCAATTTCTGGACGAATCACGGTGAATATCTCCGGGTACCGGATGTAAAAGGAAAAACATTTATCGAGGCCGCCGGATTTCTGGAGAAACAGGGCTTTGATGTAGTTGTACAGGATAGTGTGTATTATGACACTATTGCTCCCACAGTTGTATTTAAGCAGTTTCCTGATCCCGAAGCAACGGTGAAGGTCAACCGAACAATATACCTCACGATCAACAGGGCGAATGCACCAAAGATCGAAATGCCGAACCTGGTTGGAATGAGTTTCAGAAATGCGGAACTTGAACTGAAATCGCGGGGGCTGAAACTCGGTGATACCAGTTTTGTGCCCGATATTGCAAAGAATGCGGTGAAAGAACAGATATGGAACGGAAATCCGATAAAACCCGGTACCACAATAACGATGGGCCAGAAGATATCTCTGGTGTTGGGCGCCGGAATCGGTAATGAAGAAGTTCCCGTTCCCAATCTTTATGGATTGCCATATCCCGAAGCACTGGCATTAACGGAAGCTAACGGCATCGGACTGTTTGTGGTACTTGACAATGATCTGCGTGATACCACAGCCGGATTTGTTTACTGGCAGAATCCTGACCGGCTCGACCAGGATCGCAGGATAAACAGAATCCGTGCGGGACAAATGATGGATATCCGGTTAAGTGCAATAAAACCTGAACCAAAAATTGACAGTGTTACAGTTCCTCCAAAAGATACTAAGTCGGAATTCTAAAAGAAAAAATATGAAAACAATTTCTGTCGAAGAAGTACATGACAGGCTTGCAAAAGGTGAAGAGCTGAATCTGGTTGATGTAAGGGAACCGGTGGAAAACCAGGAATTCAATATCGGGGGCATTCTGCATCCCGTGGGTAGAGTTTTGAATTTTGAAGTTGATGAACTGGAAGGCCTGAAAGATAAAGAAGTGATAGTGTATTGCCGCAGCGGTAACCGCAGTGGCCAGGCTGCAATGATGCTTGAAACCCTGGGATTCAGTAATGTAAAAAATCTTACCGGCGGAATGCTTGCATGGAAGCAGGCATATTCACGTTAAACGTTCAACGTTTAACGTATATTCATCCCTCAACTTCAGGAAATGAAAAAACTTTCGATCATCCTTCTTGTTCTTGCCACAACAACGGTATTTACTTCTCATATGTTCACACAGAAAAAAACACTTCGTCATGTTGTGCTTTTTAAATTTAAAGACAGCAGCAGTCCCGCTAATGTTAAAAAAATAGAAGATGCGTTTCACGAACTCCCGAAAAAAATCAAGACGATAACCGCATTTGAATGGGGAACAAATAACAGTCCTGAAGGCCTGAACCAGGGGCTTACACATTGTTTCTTTGTAAGCTTTGCTTCAGAAAAAGACCGTAATGAATATTTACCGCATCCGGCTCATAAAGCCTTTGTCGATATTGCGGGACCGCATATAGATAAGGTTACTGTTTTGGATTACTGGGCTAAAGACTAGATGTTCTACGTAATACGTTTTACGTAATACGTAGAACGTATTACGTAAAACGTAGAACCTGCTTCATCTCAAAACTTAATATTGACTCCCCCCATAATATTTGTTCCTGCCATCGGGAAATAATTATTTGAAGTAACAAGCTCACCGCCGTACAGGTACGAGTAAGTGTAGCCGTTAGGTTCGTACAGAACATTGAATACATTGTTTATCATAAGCAGTAATTCAATCTCACGCATGAATTTCTGCGGAATGGAATAGTTGATTCTTAAGTCGGTTACAAAATACGGATCGAGACTCCGGGATTGTTTTGATGTATTGTCGAGATATTGCCGGCTTACATATTTGCCGAGCAGGGCTATCCCTAAATTTCGTACCGGATTGAACTGCAGTTGCGCTCCGCCTGTCACGGCAGGTGATAAAGCGATATCCGATTTGGGATAAAATGCAGATTTCTGCCCACCTGCATCGTAATCATCATAAAATTCTGTGAAGTCAAGTACTTTATTTTCACTCAGGTTGAGGTTCCCGGAAATACTGAACCAGTCAGTGGGTCTCCACCTTCCCTGCAATTCAATACCCAAACGATAACTTTTGGGAATATTTGTTCTTGTATATGCGCCAACATCATTGATCATGCCCGTAAGTATCAGCTGATTTTTATAACGCATATAGTATCCCGTTATCCCGAAAGAGTACACAGCATTCCGTTTCTCGATTCCCAATTCAAAATCATTAAGTGTTTCGTACACCGGTTGCTGATCGAGACCAGCTTCAAAATCGTCCCGGTTTGGTTCTTTATTAGCCACTGCATATGACAGGTAACCACTCCATTCATTTCTCACATAACTCAGACCCAGTTTGGGATTGAGGAAATTCCATTTTTCATTGATAAACAGGCTGGGTGAATTTCTGAAACCGTTTAATTCATAAGAAACATGCCTGTACTGCAGATCAGCAAAAGCATAGAAATATTTTGCCAGTTGCTCCTGCCATTTGCCGTAAAGATTTATATCTGTTTTAAATGCAGTGAGATCATACCAGCGATAGTCCTTTTCTATTCCTCCTTCCGAAGCCCAGATAATTTTGCCATAGTGATTGCCGTCATACTTGCTGAATCCTCCACCGAAAATAATTTCCCTGGAAGGGTCTTTGTACTGAAGTGAAAATGTGTTGCCATAAAAATGGTTGTCGAGCCAGAGTTGCCGTACGATATCGGTTTCAGTGATGGTTTCAGTGCCGATTACAGGGTAGGGCAAACCGTAATCTGCATAATCAACAGCAGCTTTATATTGTTCATAATAACCTTTTCCGCGCGTATAGAAGAGTGCCAGGTTAAGCGTCAGTTTTTCAGAAAATTTCTGATTGAAAAAAAGCTGGTAATGATCCTGCTTATAATTATCTGTTTCATTATCATAGGGCGTTCCAGGTTTTTCAGTGCCTGATGGATTGTATGTACGGTCTGTTTTCAGCATTTCCTCAGGCACACCGTTCCATGCCTGGTATGTTTTTTCTTTTCCTGAAAAGGCATTGAAACGAAGAGAAATTTTTTCTTTAAGCCAGGCGGCCGAAGTATACCATGAATTCAATTCAGAAGATGCACGGTCAACATAACCATCGCTGCTGATCCTGGAAAGGCGGGCATCAACTGTAAACTGGTTATTTATTAAACCTGTGCCAGCCTTTAAAGTATTTTTCCAGGTATTAAATGATCCGTAGCTGTTATTTATTTCAGCATATGCATTTTCCTGAACTTCATTGGTTGACATATTAATCGTGGCGCCAAATGCGCCGGCCCCGTTTGTACTTGTGCCTACGCCACGCTGAACCTGGATGCTGTTTACTGATGAAGCAAAATCAGGAAGATTCACAAAGAACAATCCCTGTGATTCGGCGTCATTGTAAGGAATACCATTGAGCGTAACGTTAATGCGGGTTGCATCTGTACCTCTTATCCTGATTCCCGTGTATCCCACGCCGTTACCGGCATCAGAATTAACCACAACGGAAGGGGTCTGGTTAAGCAGAAAAGGAATATCCTGCCCCAGGTTTATTTTCTCAATATCTTTTTTACTGATCGTTGTTTTTGTAAACGGCGCTTTCTCTCCGGCCCGCACAGCCCTGATTTCAACAGGTTGCATCAGTTTACCCGACCGGTTCAATGTAAAAAAGAAGATTCCCGCGGAAGCATCGATACTGGTGTCGAGCGTTTGAAAACCAATACTGCTGATGCTGATGGCTGTTTTCCCGGCATTTGCCAGTTTCAAAGAAAACCAGCCATCGTCATCTGAAACTGTTCCGGTACTGTCTGAAATGCGGATTGTGGCTGCCGAAACGGGATTTAAGTTTTCCTTATCCCTTACCCGACCCTTGAAAATGATTGGCTGGGCCTGGGTGAACATAGCATGCAGGATCAATCCTGCGGTGAGGAGCAAATTTGTTTTTTTCATTGCTGTTTTTGTTTCAGACCGGTTGATCTCACTGAACCGGCGAGTTTTACAAAAACAGGAAAGGAGAGAAGTGAGGCTCTTACCTTCCCTGCGCAGGCATTACCCTGATCAGGTTC
>JAATGW010000403.1 GCA_015654495.1 Chitinophagales bacterium | reverse complement strand
CTGTAGCATTTATTGTCATGGAAGTGGATACCTCTTCAAGTTTTATTCCCTGAAAAAGTGCTTCCATATCTTCAAGACTGTCAATAGCAACTCCAACTTTTCCAACCTCTCCTTCGGACAAAGGATGATCGCTGTCGTATCCGATTTGTGTTGGCAGATCAAAAGCCACGCTTAAACCACTTACTCCCTGAGAGAGCAGGTAATGGTAACGTTTATTACTTTCAGATGCAGTTGAGAAACCGGCATACTGACGCATAGTCCAGAGCCGTCCGCGATACATGTCTTTCTGAACACCACGGGTAAATGGAAATTGACCGGGTGATTCTTCCGGAGTGTCAGGCAGATCTTTACTTGAATAGCAATTTTTTATTTCAATGCCGGAATCAGTCTGCCTTCGCTCATTCATATTCAATTTTTTTAAAGGAGCTGTCTCGCTTCAAAATTCAAAGCTTCTATCACCACGGGATTCAGAGCGGCAATTGGTTCGGCATTTAATAATTCCGTGATATTCCTGATCAGATCGGTGCCCCGTACTTAATAGGGTAGGGTATTGGCCATCTGGTTGATAATGAAAATATTCTGTTCACGAAGGTTATTCACCGCCTGCCATACCTCTTTTGATACATAAATCTGTTGGGACAGGTTATAGTCGAACTCATGTTTGATATTTTCAATCCAGACTGCCTGGGTCTGCCGCACATTCATATCGCCTGCGGGCAGCCTGCTTATGAGACTAGGCAATGAAATTCGTTCTGATAGGATCACTAATCTTTCGTAGGCACTAAGTCTGAGATTGATCAGGTTTTGATTGGGCTGCTGTGGAACAGCCGGTCTCTGTTTATCCCGGAACCAGAAAATGATATAGAGTGACAGAATCAGAACAACAAGAAAAATACCGGCGATAATTGCAATTGTTTCTGTGGTCATCATGGTGCAGTATTGAGCAAAAATACAGTTTGCGGATTAACTTTTACTTCAACGCATTTGTTTGTAATTTTGATATGATGAAAACAGAACAATCAACCATACCTGTACAGATAACAGCCGAGGCGCTGAAAGAGCTTAAAAGGATTCATCAGGAAGAAACCGATGCGAATCAGCAATGGTTACGCATTGGAGTGAAAGGCGGCGGTTGTTCGGGTATGAGCTATATACTTGCGTTTGATGAAAAAAAAGAACAGGATGAAGCTTTTGATATTGACGGAATCCCTTGCGTTATCAATCCGGCTCATGGCATGTATCTCTACGGCATGGAGATAGACTGGAAGAATGGCCTGGATGCCCGCGGCTTTATTTTTACCAATCCAAATGCTTCAGCAACCTGTGGATGCGGCAGCTCTTTTGCAGTGTAATCTTTATTAAAGATCTTCATTATAATAAAAAAGCCCCCGGTTATCCAGGGGCTTTTTTATTATAAATCAGTTTGCCGTTTTATTTGGCTAAAGCTGGCTTTGATTTTGGGTTATTCGTCTTAATCACATCCGGCTCAGTTTTTCCAAGAGGTTTATCTTTTGCAAGGTCTACCAGAATTGGTGCAGCTACAAAAATGGAAGAATAACAACCAGTAACCACGCCTATCAGCATTGCGAAAGAGAATCCACGTGTTGCTTCACCACCAAATATGAAGAGGATCAGGATAGTTAGGAACACGGTGAGCGAGGTCATGATTGTACGACTTAGTGTTTCATTAATAGATTTATTAATGATTTCCGTTTTTGATGCCGTCTTCATAATGGCACTGTTCTCCCTTATCCTGTCAAATACGATTACAGTATCATTCATAGAAAAACCGATCACTGTAAGAATCGCTGCTATGAAGTGCTGGTCTATTTCCAACGGGAATGGAACTATCCCTTTCAGGAATGAGAATACAGCCAGGGTCACAAAAACGTCGTGTAGCAATGCTACAAATGTACCCACTGAATATCTCCAGTCGCGGAAACGAAGGAGGATATAAAGGAATATCGCGATGATGGCGAAGATCGTCGCCTTTACAGCACCCTTTTTCAGGTCATCCGAAATTGAAGGCAATACCGTTTGTGAACTCTGTTTATGTACTCTTCTGAAATCAGCAATACTTGTATTTGCAGGTAGCTCCGGTTTCAATCCCTCATAAAGAGCAGCTTCCACTGTTGAATCAGCTGTTCTGCTGTTCTGTTCAATCAGGTAAGAAGTTGTGATATTGAGAGTCTTATTGTCGCCAACAGTTTTTACGATGGTATTTTCACCATTAAAAGACTTGTTCAGTTCTTTTGTAACGACCTCTGTATTTACCGGCTTATCAAATTTCACGGTATAGCTCCGGCCACCTTTATATTCCACGCCTTCGTCAAAACCATTAAAGAGAGAACCAACACCCAGGATCAGTACAACAACAGAAATCACATATGCAACCTTCCGGTATTCGATGAACTTATAAGCCGCATGTTTGAATATCCTGCTGCTGATATTGGTAAAGTATTTGAAATGCCTGTTTTTATTTGTCCAGAAATCGGTGATCAGCCTTGAAATCAGGATACCACAAAACAAAGAAAGGAGGATACCGAGAATCTGAGTGGTTGCAAAACCGAGTACAGGACCAAGACCAAAATAGAAAAGGATCAACGCTGTTAGCAGGGTAGTGATGTGTCCGTCGAGTACAGGTGGTAAAGACCGTTTATACCCCTCCGTTACTGCCAGCTGATAACTTTTCCCTTTTGTAAGTTCATCCTTGATTCTTTCAAAAATAATTACGTTAGTGTCTACTGCCATACCAATCGTAAGTACAAGACCTGCAATACCGGGAGCCGTAAGTGTGGCACCCAACGCACTGAGTACACCGATAGTAAACAGAAGATTTAGTATCAGCGAAATATTTGCAACCCAACCACTGGTATTGTAATAAACCAGCATCAGGATAAATATTACAAAGAATGAAATTATAAAAGCCATGGAGCCGCCTTTTACAGCCGCTGCACCAAGTGTTGGACCAACAACCTGTTCCTGAACTATTTTCGCCGGCGCCGGAAGTTTACCTGACTGGAGAATATTTGCCAGATCCTGTGCTTCCTGGATGCTGAAATTTCCGCTTATTTCAGAAGTTCCTGAAGTAATCGGGTTGATTACATTTGGTGCAGAGTAAACCAGGTTGTCCAGGACAATTGCTATGGGTTTCCCAACATTATCCGTAGTCATCTGACCCCAGATTCTCTCGCCCTGTTTGGTCATCAGCATTTTGATGGAAGGCCTTCCTTTCTCATCATAATCCTGCGAAGCCTGCTGTACACCATCACCTTCGAGTTTTGCTTTACCTGAACCTTCCAGAAGTTTAAGCGCGTATACAGTTACAACTTCAGTTTTTACACCTTTATCATTTTTCTCAGGAACGCCATATGCAAATCTTGCATTTGATGGGAAATTATTCCGCACTGATTCGATTCTCAGATATTCATTAAATATAGAAGTATCCCGAACAGCGATGAATCCAAGATAAGGCGCAAATGATAACTGGCCATTCTGACCTTGCTGGGGCGGAACAGGCTGGAATATTTTGAAGAAGGAATATGCATTTTGTGATGCAGTATCACCTGATAGTTTTGAAGAATCTGTTTTTACAAGGTCTTTGATATCGGCAGTTTGATTGGTATCAATTGCCGCAACTTGCGCAGCTGGCTGCGGCGCTTTAGCAGCAGTATCAACATCTTTTTTTACTCCGCTATAAAAACTCTTCAATGCAGTTTCCGCATCAGTGAATGGTTTATCCAGTTCTCCGATATTGTATAGTTCACTGAACTGAAGATTTGCTGTTGCCTGCAGATATTTTCGGACTCTTTCCGGATCATCTCTAACGCCTGGTAATTCAACTGTAATAATACCTTTGCTTTTATCCAGCTGAATATTCGGTTGTGCAACACCGAACTGATCGATCCTTTTCAGAAGTACGTTATAGGTGTTGCTGATAGCACCTTCTGCTGAACTTTTCAGTTTTGTAATAACAGTTGCGTCCGCATCTTCGATTTTTATAGTACGTTGTCCGGTCCCTGCAAAAATGGATGCAAGCCTTGCACCCGGATTCTGTTCCTTGTATGCCTGTGCAAACAGAGTTATAAAATCTGCATCGCTGTTGGCTTTACGTTGATCGGCAACAGCAAGCGCTTTGTTCAGACCGGGGTCTTTTGCGTTATTTGACAGCGAACGAAGCATGTCCTCCAACTCTACTTCGAGAGTTACACTCATGCCGCCCAGCAGATCAAGACCAAGATTAAGCTCCTGTTCTTTTGCTTTCTGATAGCTGATACTTCCGGTTGTGCCGTAAGTAATAGTTGTTTCACGCGTGCTGTCAAGTAAACGACGAAGTCTTTTCCTGTACTCCAGGTCTTTTTCTTCAGCAGATGAAGTGGCATAATTTGAGTTCACAAAGGCTTTTGCTTTGCTCTCCATTTTCTTTTCATGGCTGCGTACCACCCAAGTGAAATGTAACTGATAGAGGGAAATCAGTATAAGAGCAGCAGCAAAAAACCGAACCAAACCTTTGAATTGCATACAATATCGGGTTTACACTTTTTAATTATTCCTGCCATCACAAATCGATTTTTTTGGCAAGGCGGGCAAAGATAGTATTTTTTTGAGGTGAATCGCTGAATTCGCCGACCGATTTTATTGTGTAAAAAGCATTGTTTTTCAAGCTTCCCGGCTTTATTTCATATCTGAAAAAAACACCCTGTGCGGATTGGGGTATAAGCGGTGGATACTTTAAACCCCGAACGTTGAACGTTAAACTTATAAAGTGCTACATTTGCACGCTTTTATTAAAAACGTTAAATAATATACAATGAAACTGTCAAGCAGGTTGGATTTATTCAATGAACCGGAAACCCTGAAAATGGCAAAACTCGGTCGCGAACTACGTGGCAAAGGTGTTGACGTAATTGATCTGTCCCTCGGAGAACCGGATTTTGATACACCTGAACACATAAAAAGCTCCCTGAAAGAAGCT
>JAATGW010000134.1 GCA_015654495.1 Chitinophagales bacterium | reverse complement strand
TTGCCCATACCGACTCCAAGGCAGGTGAGATAAACACCACTCTGTTTTTGCTTTGTAATCATCGTTTCGAGCTCTTTTTCCGAGAACTGACCCACATTAAAATCTCCATCAGTAGCAAGGATCACACGATTGTTACCACCTTTGATAAATTTGCTTTTTGCAAGGGAATAAGCCTGCAGGATACCCGACTATCCGGGCGTATTTCCACCCGGTTCAAGCTGTTCAATTGCATCAATAATTTCTTTTTTCCTATCACCCCCGGTTGGCTGCAACATAACCCCGGTAACACCACCATATACCACAATTGAAATAGTATCTATCGGACGAAGGTTATTCACAAGTTTTCTGAATCCTGACTTCAGCAGGGGCAATCTGTTTGGCATGTCCATTGAACCAGAAACATCAATAAGAAAAACAAGATTGCTTGGTGGTACTGTTTCAAGATTCAGCTTTTTCGTATTTACGAAAAGGTATAACAACTGATTATTTGTATTCCATGGACAGGATGTAAGATTGGAACTGATCCTGAAAACTGAATCCTTTCCGGGAGAAACAAAATTGAGTGAGAAATAATTCAGCATTTCTTCAATCCGCACAGCATCAGGCGGGACCTCGCTGTTGAGATTAATAAAGCGTCGCACATTACTGTAAGATGCGCGATCCACATTCAGTATCAGTCCGGTTTGAGGATATTCCTGAGTTTGAACAAATTCGTTTTCAACAAGTGTATTGTATGTTTCGCCGCCTGTGAACCGGTAAATATCAGTTTTTACCTGCTTATTTTTTGTTAGAGAAAGCCTGGTATGTTTGTACAGACTGGCAGTAAAAGGAAGCATTTTCAGTTCCACTTCCAGGTACTTAGAAGCATTTACAGCCTGGGTGACCGGTTCAAATCCATCAATAAAAAAGGTGAGTGTATCTTTTTCCCGATTGCTCAATATACCAAAAGCGCCGCCAACTCCGGTACTATATGGCAGGCCTGTCGAGTGAACAATGATCCGTACATTCTGCAGCGGATTTTTCTTATTATCCTTCACTTCGCCCCTGATATAATATTGAGCGCAGGATAAAATGCTACTTAAGAGCAATGCGCATATCATTCCAAATTTTTTCAAGGCAAGCTTAAATTGAAATGATTGTAAAGTTTAATATCATATGGTTCTTAATGCAGTTTTCAGACAACTACTGTTCTTCAAGCTGATAAATGCCATTCAGATTCCTTCCGTAACCGTCATAATCAAGGCCATAACCCACCACAAACCGGTCTGGTATAGTAAAACCAAGATAATCAATATGAATGGGGAACACGGTACATTCTTTTTTATGCAGCAGCGCACAAATCTTCATCGACTTAGGTTGCTGATGTTCGAGTTGCGGCAGAAACTGATTCAGCGTTTTACCGGTATCAATTATATCTTCTATTATGATTACATCCCGCCCGAAAACATCTGCGTCCAGCCCGATTGATGTAATAACTTCACCGGTTGACTTGGTGCCTTTATATGATGCGAGTTTTATAAAACAAATCTCTGCCGGAATACGCAAGGCTCTGAAAACATCTGCAGCAAAAATGAAGGAGCCATTTAGTATCGCAATAAATAATGGCTTGCTTTCAGCATAGTCAGTACTCAGGCGATCAGCAATACTCCTGACTTCAGAGTTAATTTCTTCAGCAGTAATATACGGTATGAACTTTTTGTCATGAACCTGTATTGTTTGCATTTAACGGCTTTTATAAATCAGTAATTCCTGCCCAATTCTTAATTCGCCTGAGTTAAGTTTATTCCATTCCCGGATCTGTTCCTGAGTAACCTGGTACTTTTTTGAAAGGCTATACAAAGTTTCTTTAGCAGAAACAACGTGCCTCAGGATAGATTCTTCAGAAGGACCCGATTGCTGAACATTGTCGAGCGCCGCAAGATCCTGGTCCGCTGTCAGATAGCTCACTACAGCAGCAAGTTTAGGCCGTTTTGGAGCTTCATCTTTCAGATATAATTTTTCCCCTGTTGCAGGAATCATCTCTGCTTCAAGATAATTGTATGCTAACAGGCTTTCAAGACGCAAACCTTCAACCTGACTTATATCAGTGAGTGTTTCGCCTCTCCTGAAAATATGAAAATCATTAAAACCCTGCCGGCGCTTACGTTGCAGAAATATCAGCTGATCCTTCTCCAGTACTTCTGTTTTTTTGTCCAGTTCATTAAACTCATATAACCACTTTAATTTAATACGATATGTTTCTGCAATGGCTAATAATGAGCTGCCTTCATTTGCATATATAACCCTCGTATCATTAATTTTAAATTCCCCTTCCGGATAAATCACTTTCGGAATTTCCTCAGTCTGCACTGAGTTATTTGCCAGAATATTTTGTCCTTCGGAATTGGTTAATGTTCCTCCTGCTGTAGTTCTGACTGCATTTTTATTTTCATCAATATCCACATAAGCCAGGTACTCAGTCGTGGGCTTTTTCTTTCCCATTGCGATCTGCGTATAGTCGTCAAGGTGATATAACTCAATATATTTTATAAGGATCTGCGGGTACTTTGGATTCGTTGCATAGCCAGCCTTTTTCAACCCTTTGGCCCAACCTTTATAATCCTCAGGATCCAGCTCGAAAAGAAATGCATACCGGGGCTGCGATTTCAGGTAGTCTGAATGATCTTTCCATGAATCATAAGCCTCAGCATATTTCCTGAAACATTCACCCTGCTCATCATCATCATGGTACACTTTTTCTCCATTCCACCAGCTTTTACATTTTATTCCGAAATGGTTGTTGGATCTCCGCACAAGGTCGCTGCGCCCCGCCTCTGTTTCAAGAATTCCCTGCGCAAGTTTTATTGACGCAGGTACGCCGGTTCTTTGCATTTCCCTGATTGCGAGATCCGCATAAGTACGAACGTATTCGACTACTACAGGATTTATGTTTTCCTGGGATCTTACCGAACCGGAAAAAATCCCCATCGAACAGATTAATAAGAAAAGCCTTGATTTTAGCGTCATTGAATAACTATTTTTTATATATCAGCATCAACCCGTCCCTAACGGTCAGCATTACCTGCTCAACCCTCGGATCTGCCGAAACATGCATGTTAAACTCATGAACAGCCCGTGCATTCTTTCCTTTTACGGGCTCTTCCAGAACAGTACCATGAAACAAAACATTGTCTGCCACAATCCAACCGCCTTTACGGACCGAAGGCAGTACTGCCTCATAATATAAAACGTAATTTATTTTGTCAGCATCAATAAACACCAGGTCACACTGCTCATTTAACTTTTCAATAAGTTCCCGCGCATCCCCGGTATGTATAATAAGCTGTTCGCGGTAGCTGCTTTTGTTAAAATATCCCTTTGCCAGTTCCGCATCCGCCTCCCGGATCTCGATTGTATGAAGAAGACCTTCATCTCTTAATCCTTTTGCCAGGCATAATGCACTGTACCCGGTAAAAGTGCCGATCTCAAGGATCCTTTGCGGGTTTATCATCCGGCTGATATGTGTCAGCAGCTGACCCTGCAAATGACCACTCAACATATGCGGCTCTGCGTGATCTCTGTATGTTCCGGAAGCAATTTCGGCAAGCAATTCATCAACCTGTGTTGTGAATCGCTCTGCATAGGCATTCACATTCTCCGGAATTAATTCCAATTTTTCAATTTCTGCAAAAATAGTTTGAAATATTCAAAACTATTTAAGCAATGCACAGATATACAACCATTTAAATAACCGGACGGCTAGAAATTGGGCGCCAAAGACCGTGTACGGTAATATTCCAGCATATGAAAAGCCACTTCGTCGGGAGTATCTGCAAATTGAAATAAGTCTAGATCCTCCTTTTTTATATTTTCCTCTTCCACCATTGTTTGCTTCATCCAGTCAACCAGGCCCTGCCAATAACTACGTCCTACCATTACCATGGGCATCTGCTTGAATTTTTCTGTCTGAATAAGAGTAGCAACTTCAAATAATTCATCCATAGTGCCAAAACCACCTGGCATCATCACAAATCCCTGCGAATATTTGGTGAACATGGTTTTTCGCACAAAGAAGTATTGAAAAGAAAGTAGTTTGTCGCGATCAATAAACTCATTGGAACTTTGTTCAAACGGCAGATTGATATTCAATCCAACACTTTTACCTCCTGCAAGCATGGCGCCTTTATTGGCTGCCTCCATAATACCCGGTCCACCACCTGTGATAATACCAAAACCTTCTGTAGCCAGGCGGCGGGCTATTTCTACTGTGAGTTCGTAATAAAGAGAACCTGGCTTCGTACGTGCGGAGCCGAATATGGAAATACAGGGACCGATTTTCGCGAGCGCATCAAATCCATCCACAAATTCGGCCATTATTTTAAAGATCTGCCAGCTGCTATACGCCATACTCTCTTTCCAATGGCGCTCTTTTAAAATGTTGATATTTCCATTCATACGAATCGGGTTGAAAATGAATATTCATATGGGTTCAGAACAACAAGCCACCGCAAGTGCAGTGGCCTGGTTACTTCATTATAAAACGATGAAATGGTAGTTTTTAGTTTGTTTTGAGCCCTGCTTTATGGGATATGAGCCAGAGTCCTCCAAAAGTTAACAAACCATTGATCAGCAACAGTTCTATTCCTATTTTGTATCCGCCAAACCAATCTGCGGCATTGCGACTTACAATATAACAAAGAACCGGTGCCGCCAGGCAGATTACGGTCACCAACAGAGAATCATTAAGTTTTCTTTTTGTCAGAATTCCAAAAGCGAACAACCCGAGCAAAGGACCATAGGTATATCCTGCAAGATCCAGGATGACATTAATGATGGATTTGTTATTGATCCATTTAAAAATCAGAATGCAGATCATAAAAATGATGGCAAAACTGAGGTGAACGGTCATACGGGTTTTTTTCCTCGCAGCTTCAGTGAGTGAAGCATTTCTTTTCAAACCAAGAATATCGATGCAGAAAGAAGAAGTCAATGCAGTAAGCGCACCATCGGCGCTTGGAAATAATGCTGATATCAACCCGATAATGAAAATGATGCCAATAGCCTCCGGCATTTCAAACATGGCTGCTGATGGAAACAGATCATCACCAATTATATTTTTCCCGTTTGATATAAAACTGGTACCGTCATACACCGCACCTTTTTCAAGCATATACAAATAAAGGAGACCGCCAAGCACTAAAAACAATAAGGTTACAATGAGCATCACCACAGTAAAACTGATGATGTTTTTTTGTGAATTTCTCAGGGTGTTTACACTGATATTCTTCTGCATCATTTCCTGATCAAGACCAGTCATTGCAATTGCTATAAAAGCACCACCAAGTATACTTTTCAGAAAAAATGTTTTGCTGTTGATATCAGTATCAAAAATCCGGGTATAGCCTCTGGACTTCATTATGTCGAGCGCTTCTCCGAATCCGGTATTCATATTGCTGAGGATGTAAAAGATACACACAACCAGACCCAGTAACATAAAGGTGGTTTGGAGTGTATCCGTATACACAATGGTTTTTACACCACCTTCAAAAGTATATAAGAGGATCATCAGCAGAATTACAAAAGCTGTGACAGCAAAAGGCACTTTCATCCTGTCAAGAATAAAAATCTGCAGCACATTAATTACAAGGTAGAGCCGGGCTGTGGCGCCAAAGGTTCTTGAAATCAGAAAAAACAAGGCGCCTGTTTTATAGGAAAAAATACCAAACCGATGTTCAAGATAATTGTAAATGGAAGTCAGGTTCATGCGGTAATACAATGGGATCAACACAAAAGCGATTACTGCATAGCCGAAAAGATATCCCAGAACAACCTGGAAATAGGAAAAGGCTTTAAAACTGCCGCCTGTAAAATCACCAACAGTTCCTGGCACAGACACAAATGTTACTCCTGAAAGTGAAGTACCAATCATTCCAAAGGATACCAGAATCCAGTTGGAATTTTTATTTCCGATAAAAAAGGAATCATTTGTTGAATTCCTGGATGTGAACCAGGCAACAACTAACAGGAGCAGAAAATAACCAATTACAAAACTAAAAAGAAGTGTTGCTGACATTGAGGCTATGGATTTGCGGAGAAAGATAGAGAAAAGAAGTGAATTCAAACAGCCGTTCTACGTTTAACGTTTAACGTTCAACGTTTAACTTAGCATTACCGCAGGGATTTCATTTAAAACTTATAACTTAATAACCTGAAAACATACAACAATTGCCGACCTCAAACACAATAAAAACAGTCGCTATATTCTGTGGTTCAAAATCAGGCACAGATCCGGTATTTGAAAAGGATGCCATTCATTTGGGAGAGCTTATCGGAAAATCAGGATTAAAAATAATATACGGTGGAGGAAACAGAGGCCTGATGGGTGCTGTGGCTAATGCAGCATTAAAAGCCGGTGGTTTTATCACCGGTGTTATCCCGGAGAAACTTGTGCAATGGGAAAGGCAACATGCTGGCCTGAGCGAACTGGTGGTTACAGAAACCATGCATCAGCGAAAAAAACTGATGTATGATCGTTGCGATGCGGCCGTTGTACTTCCCGGCGGATTCGGAACACTCGATGAACTATTTGAAATGCTTACATGGAATCAACTACAAATTCATGATAAGCAAATCTTCCTCCTGAACTCAGGGAATTTTTACCAGCACCTGATGGAGCATATCAGAAATATGGAGGCGACAGATTTTTTATATGAAAAAGCCACCGACTACATTTGCCTTTGCAACAGCCCCGAAGAGATCCTTGAACGATTTACGTTCAACGTTTAACGTTCAACGTTCAACATCAATTTCATACCCTCAGGGTCCCAATACACTATTCTCTTTTCTTCATTACTCAGATTACAAGCAAGCACGGGCGCAGCAGCACGGAATCCGAATTCAGCATTTTCAACTACAGGTTTCCCGCCGCGTATCGCATTGAAGAAATAGGTAAAATGATCAAGGCGGTCATCATAACCCGCAGGAGCAGCCGATTTTTTTTCAAAGGGCTGGATCTTTACCTGATCAGCCGATGTATACTTTTCATTATACCATTTTACAAAATCCTTCTGCTGCTTCGAAGAGAAAACATTATATCCATCCCAGCCTCCGTAACCCGGAGCCTTTGACAATTTTCTTTTTTTAAATACCATATTGTTGCCGGTAATTTCAAGCGCGCCTTCTGTACCTACAATCCTTGTATAACTTCTGCCGCCTGATGCATCTGCCAGATTCACGCGGAGCTGAAAAGGAAATGCATTATGTGACTTTGCCTGCGGATACTGCAGAATCGCGGTAAGAATATCAGGTACATCACGACCATCTTTCCAGAAAGACAACTGTCCGTTAGCATAAATTGATTGCGGCCCGGTTGAATTGATGATATGATGAACCGGTGAAATTTTATGAATGAAGATATCACCTCCGACGCCGGTTCCATAGTCACGATAATTACGCCATCGGAAAAATCGAAGCGGCTCGAAGTCCCGTTTTGGAGCATCTCCCAGAAACCGCTCCCAATCGACTCTTGCCGGGCTTGCATCTGTTGGGATAGAATAATTCCAGGCACCGGTTACACTATAGCTATCGTGCACAGCTTCTATCAGATCCAAATCACCCAGTTCACCTTTGGAAAAAATCAACCTGGCTTCTTCCGTGATCACACTGCTGACTGCCTGGGAGCCAACAACAAATACCTTCCCCGATTCCCTGGCCGCCTTTAATACCTCACTGCCCTGTTCGATTTTCTGAACCATCGGCTTCTCGCAATACACGTGCTTTCCGGCACGCATAGCCGAAATAGAAATTTTCGCATGCCAGTGGTCAGGCGTAGCGATGATTACTGCATCTATATCTTTCTTTGCCAGTAACTCAGCGTAATCTTTAGTCAGATAAAAATCCTTACCCCATAATTCGC
>JAATGW010000413.1 GCA_015654495.1 Chitinophagales bacterium | reverse complement strand
TACATTGGCTTTGCTAACTACTACTATTGGAAAACGGAACACCAGACAAAAGTATTCTAACAAACCGCCGTATACCAGACCGGTACGTACGGTGGTGTGAGAGGACAGGTAGCCAATTAATGGCTACCTTCCTACTCGATTAGTCGAAAGGATAAATAATACCCGTCTGATTTCTGATTTCATCCATTGTGGCCGCCAGGCCAATACTCATTTTCAATGGCATTTTCTTACTCTCTGTTTTCCCCTCTTCGATGCACTCTAAAACTTCATCTATTTCAAACTGGAATCCTCTTCCTTCCCATGAGCAGGGAAAGGAAATAAAATTACCGTCGTTATAATTCACTTTTAATTCCGGCGGTTTTTCATTCCATTGGGCCGGGATAAAAATAGTTCCGTTATCACCTTTAATGGTGGCGGAATTGGCCAGTTGAGTTATCAGTGAGGATGCTGCAAAACCGCTTTCACCGTGTTTATAGGTGCAGTGAACAATGCATTCCTCATCCACCTTTTGAGCGGAAAGCTTTGCCCGGGCTCCTATTGAAACAGGCTCACCAAAAACCAACTGCGCTAAATAAAGTGGATATATACCAAGATCAAGTAATGATCCACCGCCACGATCCGGATTGAAAAAGCGATTGTCAGGATCACCAGGCGCTTTAAAGCTCAAAGTAGCTTCTACTGAATTTATTTTTCCAATGCTGCCTTTATCAATTAATTCCAGAATCTTCCCGATAGTAGGCAGAAAACGAATCCACATTCCTTCCATGAGAAAGGTGGAATTTGCAGCGGAAGCTTCACACATTTCTTTTACCTGACTAACATTCATTGCCATAGGTTTTTCACATAACACCGGTATTTTATTGTTCAGGCAAATCAGCGTTTCTTTATGATGCATAGGGTGTGGAGTGGCGATATATACCGCATCAATTTTTGCATATTTTACAAATTCATGGATGCTGTCAAAGTACTTTGTTGCTCCATTCTCTTCAGCAAATTCAGCGGCCTTTTCTTTTTTGTAAGATAATACTGCACTCAGGTTATGATTGGCAGACTTTGCGAGTTTAAGATCATCAGCAAATTCCTTAGCAATATTTCCTGTGCCGATTATCCCCCAATTGAAATTTTTCATACTCCTTCTTTTTTGAATGCTACTTCAAGCATTGTACCCAATGAGGGGTATCAAAAAACAAAAGCCTCCCGAAGGAAGCTTTTGCCCGGATAAAAAGCAATCGTTACTTTTTATTTTTGGTTTTCTGACTTTCTGAAGAATTATCATCGGAACCAGAACTGTTTTGAGTAAAAGAAGATGAGGTTTCTTTACCTGATTTTTCATCTTTTCTTTCGCCCGGATTCTGTTCGGTTTTTTCAGAATCTGTGGCCCCTGTCCGGGCACTCATAGAAGGCGTATCAGACTGTTGTTCGCTCTGTGCTCCCATATTACGACGCAAGCTCTCATCGTCAGAACCCCAATCTGTTCTGCGCCTGTCCTGTGAATCGCGGTCCGAACCTGAATACCTGCCGGTATTTTCATTTCTATTTTCGGGTTGATCGGAAAAGCGACCCTGTTGATGATCTGAATTATAACCAAATCCTCCCTGGCCACCCTGCCATCCCCTGTCCTGTTGATTCCGGATGCCTCCTTGCTGATAACCGTAATCCTGCTGACTTCTGTTATCACCTTGCTGATATCCATATTGCTGATCACGGTTACCGCCTTGCTGGTAGCCATAATCCTGCTGGTTGCGGTTTGGTCCATAATTTTGTTGTCCGGCACCATAGCCTTGCTGATCGCGACGACCGAAATTCTGATCTGGTCCTCCGAAATTATTCTGATCATTATAGGATCCCTGATATCTCCCTGACTGATCGTTATTCATATCATTGTAATAGTGATTGAATTCTGATCTGTGCATGTCTGACTGACGCCCGCGATCTTGCTGATGATCATTATATCCGCCGAAATTCGATCCGCGGTTTCCGTAATCATTATCATAGGAATTTCCATAGCCTTGTCCGCCACCGGAATTACTCCAGCCACCCTGGTTGTAGTTATTTCCTTGTCCATGAGATCTGTATCCCTGGTTGAAACCTCCGTGTTGCTGGTTCCATGAATCCTGTCCATATCCCTGGTTTCTTTCCTGCGGCGCTCCCTGCCATCCGTATGGATTGTACTGATCATTTCCGTACCGGTTATTTTCATTGTACCGATCCTGATCATTACGCTATTGCGGATTACTATAAGATGGTCCAAAACCAGAGAAAGGGCGGTCGTTCCATTGCTGATTATAACGATTCATTCCGGGATCATTGAATCTTTCGCCGCGATAAGACTCACGGTCTGATCCTGACATATTCATCCTGCCCTGATTACGGAAATTATTTCCTGAACTTTCGTTGCTATCCCAGGACTGGTCATCATAATCATCTTGATAATTATCAAATCCGGAATTATTGCTTTGCTGATTTCTGTTTCGTCCTCTGCCTCGGTTGTTGTTGTAGTGTTGGGAAGAGGGCGTTTGTCTGGATCTTGTTTTTTTCATGGCTCTATCGTTTTAATTGTTTCAGATACAATTAATACTTCAAGAACATTGCCTTATTTTTTACAGCCAGTCACAATAAAGAGAGCCTGGAAATTGCGTAAAGCTTTCTACAAAATCCTGTTGATTAGTGGAACATTTCTACTTAGCTTATTTTACAAACTACTGGTGCAACTTATTCTCTTTCAGGCTGATTCTATGAGCTTTTTTTTTTCATGCTGAGCATATGATTTGTCAGTTGCTTCCCATTCAGTTGTTTCAGTATGAACGATGAAAACAGCATCGTTCTTGAGCTTTATTCCATTGCCGAAAATTATTGCCCTGTTTCTTGTGTAGGCAGCACCAAAAAATAAAATTGCTGCTGAATAATAAACCCACGATAACAAAATAATAACGGATGTAGCGGTTCCGTAAGCCGTGATGATTTTTGCACGGCTTACATAAAATCCGATTCCAAATTTCCCAATCATAAAAAGAATCGCTGTGATAAGAGCACCATGCCATACATCTTTCCACCTAAGCTTCGCATCAGGTAATAATTTAAAGATAAATGCAAATACAAGGGTGATAACTCCAAATGTAACCACCATGTTGATGATATAAGCGATAGCAATAAGAGCATCGGGAAACAGTCTGAGAAGACGATTGCTGATTGCTTCAAGCCCGGAGTTGAGCACCAGCGATACCAGTAGTATAAAGCCAAAACTTAGTAATAGTGAAAATGAAAGAACGCGGTTGAGGATTATTTTTATAAAACCTTTTTTTGGTTTTGATTTTACAGACCAGATATAGTTAATCGAATCCTGCATTTCAACAAAAACTGCTGTTGCTCCAATGAACAAAACCACTGTACCTGTAATTAAACCGATAAATTTTTCCTTACTCAGTTCAATATTCTTAATCACTTCTTCTATCTGTTTGGCGGTGTCCGCTCCTACAAGGGTTGCAATTTCTCCGAATATCTGGCCCTGAACTGCATCACGCCCAAATAGAAATCCCAGTATTGAAAGAACAATTAATAATGCAGGTCCAATGGCAAACAATGTATAAAAGGACAGGGATGCACTTAATTTCAGCCCATTATCCTGAAAAAACATTAATGCGCTGTTTTTAAATGCCTGCCAGTATTTCTTTGCGGTTGTCATTTGTATATTTCTTTTATGATAGTCATAAACAATTGTTCCATGAGCATAAATGAAGAAAGGCCGGCAATGCCAACCTTTCTTCGATGGAAATACACAGACAAAATCTTTGATTCCGGCTATTTCATTTTGTCATGACATTCCACAAGCTTATCCCGGTGAATCCTGATTTTAGGAAGAGTTTCGGCGATCCATGTTTTCAACTGAGGATCTGTTGCCTGTCCCTCCATTTCTTCCAGGTTTTTGATCGACTTTTCATGTTTGCCAATCATTTCCTTGCACCAGGTTTTATCGAAATCCTTTCCCTTCTTTTCAGAAAGTGATGCGATGTCCTGTTTCGCTTCCTCAGTTTCGCCGGCCGGAACTGTAATTGACCTGGCTATGGCAATTTGTTGCAACCCGTTTAAGGCCACTGTATGATCATCTTCCAGCATTTTCGCGATTTGTTTCACTTCCGTGCCTGTCGCTTTTTCTGATGCCAGTTTGGCCATGCCTAGTTCAGCATAATTTGCTTCTACGGTTTTATTAATAAAATTTGTTTCTGCTGCCAGGGGAGCGGTTGCTGCGTTACTATCACTGGCTTCAGTATAAGTTCTGTCTCTCTGGGTAGACTCAAATGTGGTCGAATCTGTTTCCCTGTCAGAGCCGCTTCCGCCACCGCAGGAAACCAATACAGCCGCTACTATTGCCGAGCCTGCTACTAACGATAATAATTGTTTCATGTTAACAGATTTTAAATGAACACTTAGGTTAGTAAGCGTAGTTAATAGGCCGCCAAAACTATACCAGCAGCAGTTTTCCGAGGAAATCGCCCTTTGCTGTAGATAGCATTACCCACGACTATTTGGAATGCGTTCTTCGATCTCCGCAATATTTTTTCTGACGATCTCGATTGTATGGTTATGCCGGGGAAAAGAAGGATCTAAAAGCAACGCCTATTCGTTAACGTGGTTTTTTGTACACTGATGAAGGAAGTTCGGGAATGAAATTCCACAGTAAGTTTCTTAATTAAGGGTGAAATGGGCGGGCATTATTTTGGATTAAATACCCGTAGCACCGATTATTCATTCCTGTTGGTTATATGCTTTCATCATCAACTGAATGTTTCTGTTAAGATGAAAGTAGAAAATCGACAGAATAGATAAAGTCTCTCCAGCAATGAGGAGACTTTATTTTTTTGCAGGCTTCTTAGCCATTCGTCCTGATTTTTCCTCGTGGATATCTTCCGCCTCATCCAGAGAATGTGTAGCGTGAAGTTCTTCAGAACCGGAAAGCTTCGAGAGTTTTTCGTAGAACTTTTTAATAGTGACAATTTCCTGGTCAGTAAGATCTTCAATATCGACGAGGCGGTTACTGGCTTTTTCATTACAGGCGATCAACTCATTCAACTTCATTTGAATTGCCATAGTGTCTTTGTTCTGCGATTGCTGAATTACAAAAACCATCAGGAAAGTAATAATTGTTGTGGTGGTATTGATAAGCAACTGCCAGGTATCGGTAAATCCAAAAATAAAACCTCCGCCAGCCCATAAAATAACGAGTGCGAGGGCGCTGATGATAGCAACCGGGCTACCCGAACCCCTGGTTACTGTAGAAGCTATCCTATTGAATATGCGGTTGAATCCGGAGCTTTTGTGTTGATTTGATTTTCTTTTCATTTTATAAAATTCAGGTGGAATGTACAATCAGTAATCAATAAGCAAACCGGGCCCATCATCCGGCACCTTTCGGTTTTGTTTTATTTTGAATCTAAGGAAAGAATAGCGGCACAATGGGTTTACTGTTGAAGAAATTCTACAATGATTGTATCAGGGTTTCGCTGGTACCTTCTTCTCTGCTGTTCTTAATACATTGATACAGGCGAGTTTACTTTTTATAACCGTATAAAAGCAGGTAAATGCAATCCTGGTACAAATTTTAACATATTACAGGTAGGAAATAAATACCCGGGGTAAAAACATGAAAGAATATACAACACAAAAAAATTTCCAGTTCATCAAATCGAAGATCAACGATATAAGAAGCGCTTTGTTCAGTTTCTCAGATATCGATCAGGTCAACTATCCTACCTGTATTGTTACCGCAATACGTGTCGATGAACAAGGCGGTGTTTGGTTTCTGATGAACAGAAATGGATACAGGCACGCAGGTGATTCAAATTATTTTCCTGCCCAATTATCTTTTTACCGGAAAGGTTATCGATTTACTCTTAAAGTAAGTGGAAAGGCTGAAATCACAAGTAACCAGGAAAGGATAAGTCAGGTTATCGGCCTGCCTTCTTCATCAGCACCTATGGATACTAATGAAATTCTATTAGTGAAAATGCAGATGACAAAGGCCACTTACTTTGAATGGAGTGGTGACCGTCCTGATACTTTTTTGAAAAAGATCTATCATAATTTTTTAAGATGGTTGCATAGTTCTTTTGTTCCGGTAGAAAGGCACCTGGAATACCAGTTTTGATAAAACATCCAACTATGAAAAAATCAGGGTTTGTGAATAAGATTCTGCATCGTATTATGAGGGAATCCAGGTATGCTTTGTTTGAAGTATGCTCACAACAATTCCCCAGGAAGAGTGCAGTAGTTGTAGAGGCGCATGCTGCAGACGAGGCGCAATCCATGTGGTGTTCCTGCGAAGACCTTGTACTACCTTCAAATCTGCCCGCTGAATGGCCCGTGATTTTAAAGTTCATCAATCGTAAAAGAGGCAATTTTATACAGATACAGGGAAGTGCCAGTACCAATGGTAAAAACATTTTTATTCCGGCCTGTGCTGACCGGATTTCAAATCCGGTGAATCCAATAATCCATATAAGAGTGCACCAGGTAGCCTGGTTTGATAAGAAATCTGGAGAGGTTGAATTCTTCGCCTGAGAAAGCTTTCAGGTGAGTTGTTTTTGATTTTATGAGTATCGGGAGTCACTATGAAAATTTTTCTGCCTTGCCCGCATCGAATTGCTGCATAACAAAAAATGGCGCATATGAAACTCTCCTATGTTATTCTGATGTTAGTTATCATCCTGATTGCAGTTGGCTATTTTACAAAACCTTCGAATGAGTTTTGTGTACAAAAGGCGAAAGAAAATATTCAAACATTTAATCAATCCGTTCCTGGCTATAATAATCCTGTTAATCCCGAGAACCGGAGTGGAAATGATGTGCGGCCTGACCAGATCATGATTCTCGACCGATTTCTTTGGAAAGAAATTCGCTTTGCTTCAAGCAGCAATGTACAGTTGGTGGGGTATGCTTATCTCAACAAATTCCACAAAGTCAGTGAAAAGAATGCTAATTAACCAGCCGAGCATCGCGTAAAAATTCCCGTCTCCCGACTGCCATTAATGTCTCTTTTCTGTTTACAAAAAAGATGCGCATTGAGAAATGCGCATCTTTTATAATTGAGACTACGGACTTATCTTAGCGATGCAATTGCTGCGGACCTCCATCCTGCCAGGTCTTTTCGGTTTTCTTTTATCATCGCAAGTGCTGTAGTAGTGACACGGGCAACTTTTTCGTTCAGGCCGTTTTCCATGGCCTCTTCAAATTCAGGTATCATGTGATCATATTCCCTGAGCATCAGATCCAGCCACTTCTTTTGAAAGTTAGATTCAGAAAGGTCTGTCATCTTTTCTTCTTCCCTGGAAAGGTCGTTTCTACGGTCTGCAATCAGTGAATCATTCCAGTTCCTTTCCGATTTGGAAAGCTTAAGGCTATCTGCTGATTTATAAATTTTAAATAGTTCTTCAAGGGATGCCTGGTGATTCAAACGGATTTGGGCTACTATTCTTTTTAGAGAAGTGTCCGTTATTTTTTTGTCAGCAATATCTGCCAGCATTATCTGTTGCTGGTGAAATTTAATGGCTTTAACAATAAAACTGGTGTCTTCTGCAACAGATTCCTGGATATGTGTAACTGCAGTCGACTGCTCCGGATCTGAAACATCCATTGCATTGCCGCAGTTTGTTGCAGTTGAGGTTATAGAAATTGCTGCCAAAAACGCTGTACTGAAAAGCAACTTGAAATTATTTGCTCCGGTTGCTATCATATGAATCTATTTAAGTTATCAATAATCAGCAGGTGGTGGGTTTATCAGAATGCAAAACCCAGAAAAACGTTGATAGCGCTGTTCTTTGCGTTCTTGTTCAACTCACCCACAAGGCTACCTGATTTTCCAATCTCAATCAGTCCGTAATTGTATCTGGCACCTATGGTAAAATTTCCAACATCAAATCCTAAACCCGCTGCAAGACCCGCATCAAACCTGTTAAAGTCCGCAGCATTCAGCTCTTCTATATTTTCAACACTGCCATCTTCATTCAGGTCCTTAATATTTGCTGCAAGCAGGTATGCACCGTATCCACCTGCATGTATACTGAAATTTTTCACAATGTTGAAGCTGAACAAAAGAGGGAGTTCCAGATAATGCAGATTATAACGGTATTCACCCTGACCAAGAAGAACATTATCATAGTTCACTTTTGAACCTTTGTTTGAATAAAGCAATTCTGGTTGAAAGGAAATGCCTTTTGTTATCGGAATTTTTGCAAAAAACCCCACATTTGCGCCGACCTTCATTTTCTCGTCATTCACATCATCTATATACAGATTGGTGAAATTGACTCCTCCCTTAATACCGAATTTTGTAGTTAAAGTGGATTCGGCTGCTGTTTGTTGTTCCTGCGCTGTCAGAGATGAGGCTGATAATAGGATGTACGAAAAAATAGCTGTTTTCATTATGCAGGTAGAGATAATTTTTGTTGACATAAGGCTTTGTTTTAATAAAAGAGTATTATTTGTACCTGAGAGTTAAATTTTTGTGCCCCTCCTGAATTATGTATAGTCAGAGCGGATTCACGTGGATCTAATTCTACATTCCCACAGTTATCGGGTAAGGGCTGATTTATAGCAATGATCACTTTAAGCAGGAATCTCCGGCTGAATCGCTTATCTTTCTTATATTGATTTTAACAGGAATTCAAAATATTTTATGCGCCAGAAATTCAACCTTATTACACTGGGTGTTAAGGATTTAAAGCGATCATTGGACTTTTATGAAAATAGTTTGGGATGGAAGCGTTCTTCTGCGGGTACAGAT
>JAATGW010000601.1 GCA_015654495.1 Chitinophagales bacterium | reverse complement strand
TGGTGGAATTGGTAGACACGCAGGACTTAAAATCCTGTTCGCCGAAAAAGCGAGTGCGGGTTCAAGTCCCGCCCGGGGCACTGTTTAATCGGGAGTCGGGAGTCTGTAGTCCGGAAGTAGGGAATCTAAACCGGAAGCCTGAAGTTTTAAGCCGACAATTGTAAATACGTATTTGCAGGTATTTTAACATCAATTCCCCATCCGGATCTTCCTTCAGTCCTTGTATATTTCAGACAATAATAAAATTCTTCGCTTAACGTAGCTGGCTCAGCTAGAATCCGGTTTAACCTGATTATCACCATTCTGATCTTTATTTACATCAAATCCATTGCTTATGGTACGGCCCGGGAAGGTTGTGTATTTCGAATTTCCCATGGTCGCCATTTCATTTCGGAACCATTGAAGCCGGGAAAGTAAAATATAACGGTAACGTATACCTGTAATATTACCTGACTGCAGTTACATTTCCCGAAAAACTTTTGTGTTCAACTGCGGTTCCGCGATTCATATCATAACGGACCATCCACAGATAAGATTCAGAGCTATGTAAGTTCCCTTTGACTTTTCCATCCCAGAATTTGGTTTTATTTGTGGAATAAAAAACCTTTTCACCCCAGCGATTGAAAATCGTCAGACTATAATTGGAAACCTGGATGGTTTTACATTCGAGGAGCGGACGAAAACCATCATTCAGTCCATCTCCATTCGGGGTAAATATGTTTGGTGCAAAGACCTGGCAGTTGCAATCTGCATTCACCCGCACATTGAATTCATAAATGTCATTAAAACAGTTCTCCAGACTGGCCGTCAGGGTCAGTTTCGTAGCACGGTCAAATTTCCTTGTATGGGAGGGTTCGCCATCGCTCCAGCGAAAGCTCCAGCCTTCCATGGTTTTATATTCTTCCCTGAGGTCTTTTACATTCATTTCCCAGGATGTATTCGGGCAAAGCGTGGTATCAACAGGCTTTTTGATCTCCTGAATCATGCTGACGTCATCGATATAAATAAAATGCGCAAATGTATCCACCTTACCACAGTTACTGAATTTCTCACTCGCATAATTCCCGATCATCAGAAACTGTTCGCCACCTTTGGCGATATAACAACCATCGATCTTATACCAGGATGGTCCGGGAATAATATCCGGAAGTTTTGCATGCAGATCAGGTTTATAGTCCACGATCCCGCAACTTGGGTTCTTATCAACTTTTGTTTCTGTAAATATTACACCAAGGCTATCTGGCCTGAAACAAAGATCTAAGCCTGGCGCGCGGTTGCAAAGATTGAAATACATCGAAAAATAATATTTCTTACCGGCTTCCAACGGCACCGTGAATGGTGTTCCGACATATTGCCGATATGGAGCGTGGCGACCAAGTGTACTGAACACCTCGATTCCTGCATAACCGGTACCACTATGCGCAGGTTGTGAACACATGTTATTCGTGGGAACACCAGCGAAGGAATAGTTGCATCCATGGAACAGCACAGCATAACCATGATCGGGAAATTGTGTGCCGCAATCCGGTGAAAACCACGGAGGTGCTTTGTAAATCTGGAAATAATTGTCGGGGCAGGCGGAAAGTCGTTCAAATGAAGGGTTGGGAACGAGATTTTGTCCCGATGCATGGATAACGGAAAACATCAAAAAAACAAGCAGGCAGGATTTCATCAATCGTAAATAAGTAGCAGCTGAATTCACACTTTCAGGCACAAATTTCTTTCTACATAATCATTATTTGTTGTCCACTGGCTTTCAGACAATTTAGTATGGTTAAGATAAAATAAAATTGCCATTGTTACTATTGATAATATCACAACTTAATGATAAACCAGCAGGAATTGCTATAGAGCTGAAGTAAAAAAAATGCTGGCAAATCTTTCTGATTAGCATACTGGAAGCCGGCCGGTTTGTTTACTGAAATCATCCATTGATTTTCACATATTCACGAGGAATCATAATATAAATTTCCACAGTTTTTTATTACCAGGTTCCAAATCGTTCTTATCAGAAGAAATCCAGGTAAAGTTAGTCGGTGCATTATACCCCCTGACAGCTAAAGCAGGCCTGGCATCAAATTTTAGTGTGACGCAAAAGGACAATTTCTCAGAAGCAATGGACTAAATAAAGTCGAAAAAACTTCTCAGAAAAAATTGGTTCGGTCTGGTTTATGAAATCTATATCTGTGATCTTATTGCTGCTCTTCTTTTATACAGGCCAGTCGCAAACCGGTGCAGATTCCTTTGCTGTAAGCAAATCAGTCAGCGTTCCGGAAATTCAGG
>JAATGW010000308.1 GCA_015654495.1 Chitinophagales bacterium | reverse complement strand
CTTCTTTTCAACCTGTGAAAGTGTTGAAAGCGAATAAACAATCCGGCAAATCAGCCAGTCTTCCGCGAAAGGTCCTTGTGATATTACAATTCAGCTGTTCAATAGCGCTTATCATCAGTCCAATTATTATTTATCAGCAGGTGCAGCATGCAAAAAATCGTCCTGTTGGTCTTGATGTCAACCGTTTGATGATAACTTATTCCAATAGTGATCTTGATAAAAATTTTAATGCACTAAAAAATGATTTAATCAGCGCAGGCATTGCAGACCTGGTGACGCAGGCAAGCAGCCCCGCGACAGAAATTTACTGGCATACGGATATTGATCGCTGGCCTGGAAAGAATGCCAAAGAAACCATTGAAATGGGGAACATTTTCATTGGTGAGGATTATTTCAAAACCATGGGGATGAAGATGGCAGAAGGCCGTGATTTTACCGGCATCAGTGATACGCTGAATGTAATTTTTAATGAGGCTGCTATCAAAAAAATGCGGATTAAGAATCCCATCAGCCAGGTAATTCATTGGGATGATACAGATTTCAGGATAGTAGGAGTAGTGAAAGATGCATTAATGATTTCTCCATTCGCTCCTGCAGATCCAACCATGTTTCATTATTCAAAAGATATGCAGGGTATCATTATGTATCGTCTTAATCCAAACATTTCAACACAGGAAGCCATCTCAAAACTGACTCCGATTTTTAATAAATACAGTCCGGCATTACCTTACGATTACCAGTTTGCTGATGAGCAGTACGATGCAAAATTCGGACTTGAAATATTGATCGGAAAGCTTGCAGGCATATTTGCAGCTCTTGCCATTCTTATCTCATGTCTTGGTTTATTTGGTCTTGCTGCCTATATCGCGGAACAGCGTACCAAGGAAATCGGAATACGAAAAGTGCTGGGTGCTTCAATTTCACAGGTATGGATGCTGCTTTCAAAAGACTTTATTTATCTGGTGTTGATCAGTTGTGTGATCGCTTCGGCCCTGGCTTATTATTTCCTGCAAAACTGGTTGCAGAAATACGATTACCGGATCACGATTGGTATCTCCGTATTTTTTATAGCTGCAGGCATCGCGCTTTTGATAACTGTGTTAACTGTAAGTTTTCAGTCGGTGAAAGCGGCACTTACCAATCCGGTGAAGAGTTTACGTTCTGAATAGGCAGCAGGCAGCAGACAGACGCAATCAGTCTCTACTTAACACTGCAACACAATATGAAGAAACTGAAATACAGCAAATAAAAAAATGATTGATAGAATGGGACCAGAGGTTTTAAATTTATCTGCTGCCCGCTGCCTTTTGCCTCCCTGTGGACTATGAACTAACAACTATCAACCAATGATAAAGAACTATTTCAAAATCGCCTGGAGAAACCTGCTGAAGAATAAAGCATTTTCTTCAATCAATATTTTCGGTCTTGCAACCGGGCTTTCCTGTTTTGTCCTTATCATGATGTATGTGGTGGATGAGCTGAGTTATGATCAGTTTAATGACAAGGCGGGAAGGATTTACAGGATCAATTCCGAGATCAATTTTGGCGGTAATGAAATGAAGCTGGCGGTGACATCGGATCCCATGGGAGCAACGCTGAAAAAAGATTATCCCCAGGTGGAACAGTATGTACGTTTTTTCAGGAATGGAAGTAAAACAATCAAAAAAGGCGATCAGTATATTATAGAACAGCGCGTAGCAAACGCGGATTCAACCCTGTTCGATGTATTCAGTTTACCTGCTGTGGCTGGCGATACAAAAACAGCGCTAAATGAGCCAAACACCGTTGTAATTACGGAAACTATTGCAAAAAAATATTTTGGCTCAACAGATGCAGTAGGAAAAACGCTGGAAGCCGACAAAACTCCTTATAAAGTAACCGCCGTGATAAGGGATATACCTAAAAATTCACACTTCAGGACAGAGTTGTTTTTTTCGATGGACAATGTACAGTACCCGTTCGGTAATTTCCTCAGTCACAATTTCAATACCTATATTCTTTTAAAAGAAGGTGCAGATTATAAAGCTTTCGAAAAGAATTTCGCTAATGTTATACGCGACTATATCTTCCCGCAGGCTCAGCAGTTTATGCAGTTGAAAAGCATGGAAGAATTTGAAAAAGCAGGAAACAAACTGGCCTATGAACTGATCCCCCTTACCAGAATTCACTTGCATTCTGATAAGATTGCCGAAATGGATGCTAATGGTGATTTCAGGTATGTTTTAATTTTTTCTGTTGTTGCATTAATCATTTTGCTTCTAGCCTGTATCAACTTCATGAATCTTGCTACTGCACGTTCAGCTAACCGTGCCCGTGAGGTAGGTATCAGGAAAGTGCTGGGCACAGAAAAGAAAAGTCTTATTACCCAGTTCCTTACAGAATCGGTTCTTATGACCCTTCTGGCCATGGCTCTTGCGATTGCTATAACCGCCATCGCATTGCCGGCTTTTAATAATATTGCAGTGAAAGAACTCAGTCTTTCAAATTTAGCACAACCATGGTTTCTGCTTTTCCTCTTCCTGCTTCCGCTGATTGTGGGGATGCTGGCCGGCAGCTATCCTGCATTTTATTTATCCAGGTTTCAGCCCATACAGGTACTTAAATCGAATTCCGGCGGTGGAGCTGTGAAGAAAAGTCTGGTGAGAAATGGACTCGTAATTCTTCAATTTGCGCTATCTGTAATTTTTATTATTTGTACGCTTGTCGTTTACCAGCAGCTACATTTTATTCAGAATAAGAAATTAGGCTTTGACAAAGAACAGGTGTTGATCGTAGATGATACAAACGAACTCGGTTCAAACGCGGCCGCTTTTAAAAATGAAATACAGAAATTCCCGGAAGTTGTAAATGCAACCTATAGCAGTTATCTCCCGGTGACCTCCTCTTCAAGGTCGGATTACAGCTTTTCGAAAGAAGCGGTGATGACGCCTGAGAATGGATTTAATATGCAGCAATGGCGTGTTGATACCGGGTATATCCGTACCATGGGTATGGAAATTGTTAAAGGCCGTAATTTCTCAGCCGATTTTCGGAGCGATTCCGGGGCAATCATAATAAATGAAACTGTGGCAGCCTACCTCGGCTATCCCAATCCGGTAGGTAAGAAAATTTATGAATCAAATGGCGATGACCCATCTAAAGTAGAGGCCATTGAAATAATCGGGGTAGTAAAAAATTTCAACTTCTCCTCATTGAGAGAAAATATCGGGCCGCTGAGCTTATCGCTTGCGAATAGTACAGGTACGCTTTCGATAAAAACAAAAGCAGGTAATCCTGACCAGCTGATTTCCGGAATTGAACAGCTATATAAGTCGATGGCATCGGGTATTCCGTTCCGTTACCGGTTCCTAGATGAAGCGTTCACTGAGATGTACCGCACAGAACAGAAAGTTGGCGTCATTGCAATGACATTCGCCTGTTTGGCTATACTCATTGCCTGCCTTGGTTTATTCGGACTCTCGGCATATATGGCGGAACAAAGAACAAAAGAAATCGGCATCAGGAAAGTGCTTGGTGCTTCGGTGAGTTCTGTGACAAAAATGTTGTCCGTGGATTTTGTAAAGCTGGTAGTGATCGCTACGCTTGTCGCATTTCCTGTTGCCTGGTGGGCAATGCATGTTTGGCTGCGGGATTTTGCAGAAAGAGTAGAGATGAGCTGGTGGATTTTTGTAGTGGCGTTTATTGGCGCAGTGGGGATTGCGCTGCTTACGGTCTGTTTCCAGGCAGTGAAAGCGGCTTTGGCCAATCCTGTGAGGAGTTTGAGGAGTGAATAACGTTTAACGTTATACGTTATACGTTTTACGTTATACGTTATACGTTTAACG
>JAATGW010000360.1 GCA_015654495.1 Chitinophagales bacterium | reverse complement strand
CAATACTTTCAGAAAGTGAAGGAACCGTAGGCGGATTTAAAGAAGTTCAGCTTGAAGTGACGGGCGACGATGTGTACGGTACATTGAAATTTGAAAGTGGTGTACACCGTGTTCAGCGGGTACCCGATACCGAGGCCAGTGGAAGGGTTCATACCAGTGCTGCTACTGTGGCGGTGATGCCCGAAGCCGAAGAAGTGGATGTGGAATTAAGGGACAGTGATGTAAAAATGGAGACCTCGCGAAGCGGTGGTGCAGGTGGTCAGAATGTAAACAAGGTTGAAACCAAAGTGATGCTCACGCATATACCTACCGGAACAGTAATCATTTGCCAGACCGAACGGACTCAGCTGGGTAACCGCGAAAAAGCAATGCAGATGTTACGTACCAAGTTGTATGAAGAGCAGGTACGGAAACAGGAAGATGAGATTTCCAGACATAGAAAGAGCCTTGTAAGCACAGGGGACCGATCTGCAAAAATCCGGACCTATAATTTCCCGCAGGGAAGGGTAACAGATCATCGGATTGGTCTTACACTTTACAATATATACGATGTACTTAATGGCGGAGTACAGGAACTTATCGAAGCGCTCCAGTTTGCTGAAAATGCTGAAAAACTGGCTGAACAGAACTAAGAAATTCAACGTTAAACGTTTAACGTTGAATGTTTAACCTGTTAAAGCATTTATTTTTTTTATAATACCATTTTTGCCTAACTTTCTCTACACTTTATTTTCAACAAAACGATTTGCTAATGCTGGAGGAATTAATCAAAATGGTAACCCATCAGGGACAAAGCGATGTAGTTCAGAATTCCGCCGTTCCTGATCAGTTTAATAACGAGATTATTGGTGAAGCAGGTAGTTCAATATTTAATGGTCTGCAGGGAATGCTTGCCAATGGTGGTCTCTCACAAATTCTCAGATTGCTGAATGGAGCCGGCGGTAATTCCGGTGGTGGGATCGGAGGACTTCTGAATAATCCGATAGTTCAGCAAATCATTCAATCCTTTGCCGGAAAACTTACAAATCAATATAACCTGAGTCCGGCAGTTGCGCAGAATGTAGGCGCCTCGCTGATTCCGCAGGTGCTTGGTAATTTTGCTCAACGTGTCGGTGATCCCACTGATTCAAGTATCGACATGAATGCTGTAATCAGTTCTCTCACCGGCGGAAACACAGGCGGAGCGGACTTTAACAGCCTGGCTGCGAAGCTTGGCGGAATGGGTGGTGATGTTGATGGAGATGGCGACGTTGATTTTCAGGATATCATTGCTTCAGTTTCGGGAGCAGCAAAGCAGGAACAGAGCTCCGGCAATAATATTATGGATATGATTGGCGGACTGCTCCGTTAATCCATATAAAAATAATTCTGTACTAGCGGCCTGAATTGAAAAAGTAGCCGAATGTTAGGCCGAAATACCTGTTCGCATATTTGGTACCCGGTATATTCGATAAATTCGCAAGGCCGTATGAATAATAGCCCTTCAGATAAGATCCATAACCCAGTTTATATCCGATAGAACCATGAACGCCATAGTCGAATCGTTTGATATCATTCACATCGTTGCCGAATTTTATAAATGATTCTTCTACTTCGGGGCTTGGGTCCACCTGATAGGTGATTTTGTTTTTGGCCTTTATACCAAAAGCAGCATACGGGCCAGCTCCGATAAAGAAATGACCTTTACCAAGGTTGAGATAATATAAAATATTGAAGGGTAGCTCTATATAATGGGTTGAATGAGTACCTTTCACACTTACCGGGCTAGCTGATGACTGGTCCGTACCTGTAAATTTGAAGCCTTTGGCAACATAATTTACTTCCTGCATAACGCTTAAGCCATTGACTCCCAGGTTAATTCCAGCCATAACTCCTATGATTGGCCCGAGACGGTAGTTCTGTGTGGTGAATTTGATATTACTGTTGGATTGAGTGCGGGCGAGCGAGAAACCGCCCTGAACGCCAAACTTAACTTGTTGTGCAAGTGAAAATAGGGGTAACAGGATTACCAAAAAAAGGTAGACTTTCTTTTTCATAGCTAAAGGATTTTATAAAGGAGGCTGCTGCCAGAACCTATAACGCAGAAAATTTAATTCTATTGAAAGACGCTTTAGCATTTCATTAAGAAAGGAAATACAACCTAAAAGCGTCCAATAAATACTATAGAGGTGTAACAGATGTTTGAAAGAGGGTTGGAAAGAAGATAAGAACCGTAGAGGATAAAACGTTTAAAGAAGAAAGACCCTTTATCAATTCCTTAACAACGACAGTTTAAACCTTGGCATCTGATTTGCGTTTTATGTAATAAATTAGAATACAACTTTTTCTCATAAGCAGTTAGTTTTGGTTACGGCCCCTATTTCTATAGGGGCTTATTTTTTTCCCTAACAGGTATATTACTGCACCTATTACCGCACCAATACTGTCAGCATATATATCTCCCAGATCAAAATTCCGGTTTGTAAAAAATTTCTGATAGAACTCCATTCCAACCCCATACCCACAGGTGATGAGGAAAATGACAAAAATGTCACGCACACCTGTCGGTTCAGGTGCTTTTCTGGCAGCCCACCAATGAGCCCAGATCCATAAGAAAACGCTAAAAATCAATACATGAACCAGCTTGTCGATATCGCCGATATCAAATATCTGTTCATCAGGCAAACTTTCACTTGGCAGCGTAAGCAGCACAAAAATTACAATAGTCCAGCTAATGGCTATCCAGACTGATTGCCTGATTTTCACCCACATTGGTAAACTGTATTTAAGCACCTGTAAGTGCCTGATAGGCAGGGGCATCCATTAATCCAGCCAGATCTGCCGGATCATCAACTTTTATTTTTATCATCCAGCCTTCACCGTAGGGATCCTGATTTACTTTTTCAGGAGCAGCATCCAGCGAACTATTTTTTTCGGTAATAGTTCCGGTTAAAGGCAGATAGAGATCACTCACGGTTTTAACAGCTTCAACCGTTCCGAAAACGGATTCGGCGGCAAGATGCTGACCAATTGTATCAATGTCAACATATACGATATCACCCAGTTCTCCCTGGGCAAATTCGGTAATTCCTACTGTTGCAATATTACCTTCCAGCAATACCCATTCATGATCTTTTGTATAACGCAGATTGGCAGGGAAATTCATTTCGTGATTTTTTGGAGTACAAGAATAATAATTTCTATGCAATGAAGGCTGTTTTCAAACTGCAGAACCTTCTTTTATTTTTTTCTTTTGATAAGCTTCATATGCACGATCCTGACATCTTCAAGAGGTTTATATACACCTGATGGTCCTGATGTTGGCACTGCCGCAATAATATCAACAATTTCCAACCCGGAAATAATTTCCCCGAATACCGTGTAATTCTGGTCAAGATGTGGAGTTCCGCCAACAGTCTTGTATACCTGTCTTTCAGCTTCAGGTATCTTCCGGCCTTTTAACCGAAAGGTTTCAACCGAATCAAGGCCGGCATCGGTGAATACTTTTCCCTGAACCAGGTAGAACTGGCTTCCACTGCTGGCTTTTGTGGGATTTACGTCGTCGCTGGTTCGGGCGGCGGCGATCACCCCTTTTTTGTGAAATAAACTGGTTCTGAATTCCGCAGGCACAGTATATCCCGGATCGCCTTCTCCGGGCCTGGTACCGGCAACCATTCTTTTGGTATTTGGGTCGCCTGCCTGTATCATAAAATACTGAATAACCCGGTGGAATAGAACACTGTCGTAAAAATCGGATTTAACCAGTCTTATGAAATTATCACGGTGTAGTGGCGTACTGTCAGAAAGACGAATCACAATCACACCTTTGGTTGTGGTCATTTCAATATCACGTTTCCGGTCTTTCTTTTTAATCTTTACCTGTTGTTGAGCGCCTGCATAAAATGGAATAAAAAGCATCAATAATATCGGAACTACTGACGCCAGGATCCTGAATTTATTTACCATATATGATCAGAGAAATTGGTTATTCTGAAAATAAAGCAAAATGAAATCTTTCATGAAATTTTCCTGTTCAAATACAGGCATGGCCGGGATTTCACGGAGTTGTGCGAAATGTGGCCAACCTTCCTTATCCACTCCTTCCAGCTGAAAATAGCCACCAGCCGAAAGAAGTGTACAAACAGCCACATGAATCAGATCCTGTTTTTGTTCTTTGGTGAATTTCTTCATGTCTCCTCCCAATTCCTGAACACCGATAAGAAAGAGAATTGCTTCCATATCGGGTTTCTTTGAAAATCTTTCCATCAGCTTTTCTTCAAGCTTCCACCAGCGCGCCTGTAAATCATCCTGCATCTGCATGGGCGCAAAAATAAGTAAAATGAAAATGATGCAGAAGTGCATAGTAGGAGCTTAATCAGCGATGAGTTCAGGTGCTTCAGTAACCATCTATATATTTGCAGAAATGTTGACTAAATGTTGCAGCTAAATTTTTTACGACAGAACAGGGAATTGGTATTGGAAAGACTGGCAATCAGGAATTTCAAGGAAAATGGATTGGTGGACGAAGTAATTGGCGCAGATGATAAGAGAAAAAAAATACAAACCGGAGCGGACGAATTGCTCGCGAGAAGAAACAACATTTCAAAAGAGATTGGCGGACTGATGACTAAAGGTTTAAAAGAAGAGGCGGAGGAAAAAAAGAAAGAAGTAGCAGAGCTGAAAACAGAGATAGAAAAGTTCGAAAAAGAACTAAATGCAATTGAAACTGAAGTGCACAATCTTCTGGTGCGTATTCCCAATATACCTTCTCCATTAGTACCTGCCGGAAAAACACCGGAAGATAATGAGGTTGTGAAAGAAGGTGGAATTAAACCGGAGTTATTTGCAGGCGCTGTTCCACACTGGGAGCTCACAACAAAGTATAACCTTATTGACTTTGAACTAGGAAATAAGATAACAGGGAGCGGTTTCCCTGTCTATAAAAACAAGGGCGCAAAATTGCAGCGTTCCCTTATTCAGTATTTTCTCGATTACAATACTGCAGCCGGTTATATAGAATTTCAACCACCTTATCTGGTAAATGAGGACTCCGCTTATGGTACAGGTCAGCTGCCCGATAAAGAAGGGCAGATGTATCATGCCACCGCAGACAATTTCTATCTGATACCGACTGCTGAAGTACCTGTTACTAATATATACCGTGATGAAATTGTAAATGAATCTTTGCTGCCAATAAAGATGACTGCATATACTCCATGTTTTCGCCGCGAAGCAGGGAGCTATGGGAAAGATGTGAGAGGCCTCAATCGCCTGCATCAGTTTGATAAAGTTGAAATCGTACAGCTTGTTCATCCTCAAAATAGTTATGATGTGCTGGACCAAATGGTGCTGCATGTTGAGAAACTATTGCAATCGCTCGAACTTCCCTACAGGATATTAAGATTATGTGGAGGAGATATGGGTTTCACTTCAGCATTAACATACGATTTTGAAGTATACAGTGCAGCACAACAAAAATGGCTTGAGGTAAGTTCTGTTTCCAATTTTGAATCATTCCAAACCAACCGGATGAAAATCCGGTTCCGCGATAGCCTCGGGAAAATTCAGTTATTACATTCTCTTAATGGAAGTTCCATGGCACTTCCGCGTGTATTGGCTGCACTGCTGGAGAATAACCAGACTGAAACAGGCATAAGATTGCCCAAAGTAATCCACTCTTATTTTGGAGCAGGGGAGATAAACTAAATACATTTTGTAAGCGGCTTGCAGCAGCTGTTGACCGGAAAGTTTTCCCGCAGAAATACGCAGAAATTTGCGCAGAAATCGCTGAGAAGGCTTTTATTCTGCGTTTTCCGCGGACAATAGCAACTATCATTTTGAGTAGCAATCACGCTTTCAGCGTTATCTGCGGGAAGGCTGGATTAAACCTTTAAGTTTTCAGCTGGTCTTAATCGCTCAAAGCATATTTGCCGATGAGCCCAGCGAAGAATCAACTGCATTTATTATGGCGTGCCGGTTTTGGTCCGGATCTGAAAAGCTATGAAAATTTTTCTGCCAAATCTCCTGCGGAAATATTTGATAAAATGCTGCTTTCGTCTAGCACTCAACCTGAGATGCTGAAAGTTTTTTCTCCTGATTCAGGAGAATTTCGCGACGTAGTTCGGGAGGGGTTAAAAGGTGGAATAACTACACAGCAGAGAGCCGCGTTCAGGCAGAAAAACCGGGAAGGGTTTAAAGAACTGAATCTGCTTTGGTTAGATCAGATGGTTAATAGTGATGCGCAGCTTCGCGAGAAAATGGCCCTGTTCTGGCATGGTCATTTTGCCTGCCGGGTTAATAATATTTTATATCAGCAGGAATTGCTTCATATCATCCGTGAAAACGCACTCGGTGATTTTAGAACATTGCTTACTGCAGTTTCGCGTAGTGCCGCTATGCTGGCATTTCTCAATAATCAGCAGAACCGGAAGAAAAAACCAAATGAAAATTTCGCCCGCGAACTCATGGAATTGTTTACGATGGGGCGCGGAAACTACTCAGAGATTGATGTTAAAGAAAGTGCACGCGCATTTACAGGTTGGGGCTTTGATTTGCAGGGAAAATTTATCTTCAGGCCTGCACTCCATGATGGAGGGGAAAAAATTTTTCTTGGTGAAAAAGGAAATTTTACCGGTGATGATATTATCCGGGTAATTCTCGAACAGAAAAAAACCAGTTTTTACATTTCAAAAAAAATTGCCAGCTTTTTCGCCGGGACGGAATTGCCTGAACGGATTATACAACCACTTGCGGAAATTTTTTATAAAAGCAAATATGATATTGCTGTTTTGCTGAAAAGCATATTTACTTCTTCATGGTTTTATGAAGAAAATTATTCCGGGAACCGGATTAAATCTCCGGTCGAATGGCTTGTCGGGATACGCAGGACTTTACCTTTTTCAGGTGATCAGAATAACTGGCAACTCATTATGGAAAAATTGTTGGGTCAGGTTCTTTTTTTTCCGCCAAATGTTGCCGGATGGCCGGGTGGAATCAACTGGATTGATAGTTCCACATTAATGTACCGCCTGCGTTTTCCTGTTTTATTAAATGGTGGATCTGCTGAACTTGGTAGGCCGAAAGAGGACGATGATGTTCAGATGGGAAGAATGGAAGATGATTCCGCATCGAAAAGCGCTGACACCGGACTTAATAAAAAAATTTCTCTCTCGGTCAACTGGTCTGAATATGCTTTGCAGTTTGAATCTGTTCCCCGGAATAAATTAATGGAACAAATCAGATCGGCAATCCTGCTCACAGATAATCAGAAAACGGATATCCTGGAAAAATATACTGACGCGGGATCAAGAGAAAATTATATACGCACATTAACTATTCGCCTGATGAGTACTCCTGATTATCAGCTTTGCTGATCAGGCCTCTGTTAAAAAAAGTTCTGATGATAAAAAGGAGAAAATTTATACAGGGATCATCTTTATTTGCGGGATCTTTAATGGTGCCCAGGTTTCTAAAAGCGCTTGAAGCTCAGCCAGCGGAAGCAGGCAGACAAAAATCCCTGGTGATTATTCAGCTTTCTGGTGGGAACGACGGACTTAATACGGTTATTCCTGTACGTAATGATATTTATTATCGTTCGCGGCCGGGTATTGCAATCAAATCCGCAGATGGGCTGGCGATTTCAGATGAAGCGGCAATACATCCTTCGCTCTCCGCATTTAAGGAGTTATATGATGAAGGATACCTGTCTGTTGCTAACAGTGTCGGATATCCTAACCCTGACAGGTCGCATTTCAGGAGTATGGACATCTGGCAAAGCGCCAGCGGTAGTGACAAATATATAAGTACAGGGTGGCTGGGTCGTTACCTTGACGCCATGTGTTCCGGATGTGATCATCCTTCGCAGATACTTGAGCTGGATGATACACTGAGTCTGGCATTGAAGGGTGAGGCCAATAAGGGAATTGCACTTCGTGATCCACGTCGTTTATACAACAGTACAAGAGATCAGTTTTATCAGGAAGTTCTGGACTCCGTTAAAGTTCCGGAAAAGGAAGCTGCTGCGGAATATCTATATAAAACCATGGCATCAACAATTTCTTCCGCCGGATATATCTTTGAACAGAGCCGGGTTAAACCTTCATCCCACAGCTATCCTTCAACGGCCCTCGCTCAGGGCTTGAAAAATATTGCCGGCCTCATAAACAGTGATATAAATACCAGGGTATATTATATTTCACTCGGAAGTTTTGATTCGCATGCCGGCCAGAATAATCTGCAGACGCGTTTGTTTAGAGAGCTTAATGATGCAGTAAAAGCGTTTACAACAGATCTGAAACAGTCGAAGCGATTCGATGATGTAATTATTTTTACATTTTCGGAATTTGGAAGAAGAGTGAACCAGAATGCTAGTAATGGTACAGACCATGGTACTGCCAACAATATGTTTTTTATAAGTGGCGCATTGAAACAGAAAGGAATGATCAATCCACTCCCTGACCTCGCCGATCTTCAGGATGGTGATCTTAAGTATACCATTGATTTCAGGGATATCTATGCAACTGTTTTACACAGCTGGCTGGGTGCCGACGACCGGTCCATTCTTGGAAGGTCTTCAGAATATCTGCAGTTTATCTGAATAAAAGCAGCAAAAAATGCAAATGTTAGTATCGTTATGTCGTTGAAGAACTAAGTGTTGAATTTACACTCAGAAATAAAAATCCGGAAGTTGTTCCGCAAACAATATTTTATTTCATTCCATGCATTTTTTTCAACAACCATTTTACAAGCACAAAAAGGATAAACGAAGCGATAGCTGACATTACCACAAAGAGCATAAAGAAGTCGTACAAAGTATGAATCTCGAAACCGAGGAATGAGCTGTATTGTGATGATATTTCGAGATTCTGTAGTTGGGTGCTGATTGCCGGCGTTAATTGTGTTTTCTTTTCAAGTATGGATGGAAGATCTATACCGGCGTCAGCCGCTTTTTTGATTTCAGCGGGTCCCGGAGGATAGAGTGCACTTAGTTTTCCTGCAAAAACATTTGCTGCTGCATTGGCCATAAACCACACTGCCATCAGCAAAGATGCGAACCTGAGAGGAGCAAGTTTATTCACAAGGGACAGCCCTATCGTAGATAGACAGAGTTCACCCCAGGTATGAAGGGTATACATTACGATT
>JAATGW010000145.1 GCA_015654495.1 Chitinophagales bacterium | reverse complement strand
GAGCTCAAATTAGTTTACGATAATAAAAAACTTCAGGAAGAAATTGTTGTGGTTCCTGCTGAAGCACCATCGTATCCGCAGCGTGTGGAATTTCAGCAACTAAAAACTCAGCAGCGACTCCTGCAGGCTAACCTGAGGTATACCAAATGGAATTACCTGCCAAGGGTATCGTTCTTCGCCAATTATAACCTGATAGGACAAAACAATAATTTTTCCAAAATATACCACGAGGCCTTTCCCAATTCATTACTCGGTCTCACGCTTTCTCTGCCGATTTTCCAGGGTGGCAGTCGCATACAACAAACAAGACTTGCTCAACTGGAGTTGCAAAAGCTTGATTGGGATTTTCAGGATCTGAAACTGGGAATTAATACTGAGTATATAACAGCGTTGGCGGAGTATGAAGCCAGTCTTAACGACTATATGGTTTCAAAGGAAAATTTGTCGCTGGCACAGGAAGTGTACAAAACAATTCAATTACAATATCAATCAGGCGTTAAAACTTATCTCGATGTGGTTATTGCCGAAACGGATCTGCGTACGGCGGAAGTAGATATGCTGGATGCGCTTTACCTGGTATTGAGTCGCAGGATCGATGTACAAAAAGCAGCGGGTACTATCACTTATTAATATACTTGTATGAAAAAGTTGTGTTTAAAACCAGCTATCATCATCATCCTCTTTTTCACGGTATGTCTGCTTCTGATTTCGTGCGGAAGTAAATCACCGAAGCTACAATCGCCGGAGGCGATACCTGTTGCAGCAGATACGGCCAAACAGGAAGAGGTAGTTTATTATGATGAATATCCTGGTACAATTGTAGCGCTTAACCAGGTACAGATCACACCCCAGGTGACGGGTTATATCACCGGCGTTTTTTTCAAAGATGGCCAGCACGTAAATAAAGGCCAGCTGCTTTATACGCTTGATCAACAGCAATACCAGGCAAATGTATTGCAGGCAAACGCTAATTATAAAGTCGCGGAATCTAACCTGCAGATGGCGCAGCAGGATGCAGACAGGTATTTGTTCCTTCAGAAAAATGATGCTATCGCAAAGCAGGTAGTCGATCATTCACTGGCAGCACTCCAGGCTGCGAAAATGCAATTGCTTGCGGCACAGGCTGCCATACAGAATGTACGGACCGGGCTGAAATACGCTACTATCTATGCGCCATTGTCAGGTACAATCGGTATATCACAGGTGAAGCCGGGAGCGGCGGTTTCTCCGGGCGTCACACTACTCAATGTCATTTCTTCAGACGATCCTATAGCTGCTGACTTTAATGTGGATGAAAAAGAGATCGGACGTTTTGAAGAGCTCGAGGGATTGCCTCTTGACAAAACAGATTCAACTTTTACGATCGCGTTGCCTGATGGCCAATTGTATCCATTCAGCGGACGGGTTTCATTACTGGACCGCGCGGTTGATCCGCAGACTGCCACAATTGTGACGAGACTTGAGTTTGACAACCCGGCCAATGTATTAAAGACGGGGATGAGTTGTACGATCCGCGTACAAAACAAAAAAGGAGAGAAGCAAATTCTTATTCCTTATAAAGCTGTTTCTGAGCAGTTGGGTGAATACTTTGTTTTTATTATCAATAAAAATATAGTCAGGCGGCAGAAGATCCTACCGGGGCGTGCAATAGGATCCAATATTGTTGTACAAAAAGGACTTAACGAAGGAGACCTGATTGTTACCGAAGGTACAGCCAGGTTAAAAGCGGGTTCACTTGTAAGAATTACCGGAATGCAGTAGATAGTTTCCAATAAAAGAAAAGAGCGAAATATAGACTTCCGGCACTTTAAATCATGACTGCTGATGCATGTATAAATGACTGTATCAGAAATATAAAAAAATAAAAATGATAGCAGATACATTTATAAAACGGCCTGTAACAGCAATGGTCATTGCGATTGTAATTGTTATAATCGGTACTGTGTCATTAATAGGTTTGCCGGTTAATCAATATCCGGATATCACTCCACCTACTGTACAGATCACCAGCACATTTACAGGTGCAGATGCGGAAACGCTGGAAGAAACTGTGGTTACTCCGATTGAGAACCAGGTAAATGGTTCGCCGGGGATGGAATATATCCAGAGCACAAGTGCAGGAAACGGAGTAGCCTCCAGTGTTGTTACCTATAAGATTGGTACAAATACTGATATAGCTACGCTGGATGTTCAGAACCGCGCCGGGATAGCAACCCCATCGCTTCCCGCAGCAGTAAAGCAGTAAGGCGTAACCGTTCGACAGAAAAACCCCAGTGCTCTGTTGCTGGTGGCTATATATTCTCCCAAAGGAACACATGATATCAGGTTCCTCGATAATTATACAAATATCTTTATTCAGCAAGCCCTCCTGCGGGTGGAGGGAGTGGGCGATGTTGTGAGCAGGGCAGATAATTTCAGTATGCGGATATGGCTTCAGACCGATAAGCTGGCCCAACTCGGATTAACAGCAAATGATGTTACTGCAGCTTTACAATCGCAAAATCTGGAGATAGGGGCAGGTTCCATTGGCGGCCCTCCACAATACAATGCTTCGGCTTTTGAGTACACTGTTTTAACCAACAGTAAGCTGACCAGGGCAGAGGAATTTGAGAAAATTGTTCTCCGCAGTAATCCTCAAAACGGATCATTGGTATATCTGAAAGATGTGGCAAGAGTAGAACTGGGGAAAGTAAATTATAGTAACTATTCTTTTGTTGACGGTAAAAGAACTTCCTACCTGTTGGTGTACCAGACACCGGGTAGTAATGCTTTGCAGGTTGCTAACGGAATCTATGCGACTTTGCAACAATTGAAAAAGACATTTCCCGATGATGTGGATTATGTTGTCCCTTTTGAAACAGTATCGGTCATTACTGCATCGATGAAAGAAGTGATTAAGACACTGGTAACAGCACTTATATTGGTTGTGCTGGTGGTATTCCTTTTTCTGCAAAACTGGCGAGCCACCTTGATCCCCGTATTGGCAATCCCTGTTTCTCTTATCGGGTCCTTTATTTTCTTTGTGCCTTTGGGATTTACTATCAACACACTTACATTGTTTGGTTTTGTACTCGCCATCGGCATTGTGGTGGACGACGCTATAGTTGTGGTAGAAGCTATTCAACGTTATATTGATGTAGAAAAACTTTCTGCAAAAGAGGCAGCAACGCGTGCGATGAAAGATATTTCCGGTCCGGTAATGGCAATCGCATTGATATTGGCTGCCGTATTTGTTCCCGTGGGTTTTATCCCTGGTCTCGTAGGGAAACTATACCAACAGTTTGCAATCACTATTGCTATTTCAGTACTTATTTCCGCTTTTATTGCACTCTCACTCACGCCGGCACTAGCAACGCTCTTGCTGAAGCCGACTACACTCAGCAAAGATTCCAGGGGCATCAATAAATTTTTCTACAGGTTTAACACCTGGTTTGAACGGGTTACAAAAAGCTATTCTTCAGGCGTGCAGAAAAGTATCCGCAAAGCTCCTTATGTACTTGTCTTGCTCGTTTGTATTTACGTTAGTGCCGGGTTCATGTTTAAAACAAAAGCAACAGGTTTTATCCCAACGGAGGATGTGGGTCGCTTATATGTAACATATGAATTGCCGCCCGCTGCAGCAACAAACCGAAGTGTTGAAATTATTGATACTATCATGAGTATGCTGGACGCTGAAACTGCCATTCAACATACAGCCGCTCTCGAAGGATTAAATATTATTACAGGCGCTTCCAAGCCGAATACAGGTACAGTATTCGTTTCTCTAAAACCATGGGATGAACGTACTGACAAATCCCAGCAACTGCAGGGCCTGACGGGCAGGTTACAGCGTTCGCTCGCTGGAATACAGGACGCAACTGTTGCTGTAATTGCTCCTCCCGCTATTCCCGGCCTGGGACAAACCGGTGGATTTACTTTTGAACTGGAACAACAAACAACTACTGATGATATTCAGCAGTTCGCAAAAGTGGCGAATAATTTTTTGGCTGAATTAAATAAAAGGCCGGAAATAGCCGGCGCCTTTTCCTTTTTTTCAACCAATACACCTACATACCAATTAGATGTGGACAGAGAAAAATGCAACAAGCTCGGCATATCAGTGGGCGATGTGTTCACAACCCTTCAAACTTTTTTAGGGAGTACATATACCAACCAGTTTATTGTTTATGGAAGAGATTTTGAAGTAGTAGCACAGGCTGATACTGCTTTCAGGTCCAACATAAAAAACCTGGGGCAATATTATGTGCGTAACCAGCAGTCGGAAATGGTTCCACTTAGTACGGTCATTAATTATACGGTGAAAGAAACGGCGCCGCTGATCTCGCATTTTAATCTTTTCCGTTCGGTGGAGATTAATGGAAATACAAATGAAGGCTATAGCAGCGGCCAGGCAATTAATGCTTTGATTGAAACTGCTGATAAAGTATTGCCACAGGGTTATGGATATGAGTTCTCCGGCTTGAGCAGAGAGGAGATTAACGCCGGCGGAAGTTCTACCTATATTTTTATTCTGTCAAGCGTGCTGGTGTTTTTATTTCTTGCGGCATTGTATGAGAGCTGGTCGGTTCCGCTTGCAGTTTTATTGGCTGTGCCGATTGGTGCTTTTGGCGCGATCACAGCACTAACGTTGATGAAATCATTGTCGAACAATATATATGCACAAATCGGATTGATCACCCTGATCGGACTCGCTGCAAAAAATGCAATCCTTATTGTAGAGTATGCGAAAGAAAGATCAGACAGTGGCGAATCAGTGATTGACTCTATCATGCAGGCGGTAAATTTGCGACTCCGTCCGATTATTATGACTTCACTCGCTTTTATACTCGGCATACTACCATTGGCATTTGCTACCGGCGCAGGCGCTGCAGCACGTACTACCATCGGATGGACAGTATTTGGTGGCATGGTTGCGGCTACACTACACGCCATTTTTATAGTGCCTGTTTTGTTTATTGTGGTTATGAAGTTCTCTGACAGAAAAAAAGTTTTGACGGCGCCTCAACAGACATGATTTGGAAGAGAAACAGAAACAGAAACAGTAACAGAAAAAGTACGGGTTATCAGGTTATATGTTATAAGTTTTAGTTTTAACGTTATACGTTCAACGTTAAACAGGAACAGAAACAGTAACAGAGACAACCACATAGGAGTTCACATAGAATACATAGAAAAGTGCGTAGGAACTATATCTTCATATGCCGGCTGTTGTCTCCAGACTCCAGACTCCAGACTCCAGACTTCAATTGGCTGCTCCTCTTTTGCCTTAGAAAGGTTCTACGTTTTAAGTTCTACGTTAAAACTGTTAGAGTTGTCAGGTTGTTAAGTTGCTATGTTATTAAGTTACATGTTAGAAGGTATGCGTTATATCGAAAGAAAAAGAGGTAAGAATGCTTAGTTTAAGTTCATAGTTCATAGTTCTTAGATGTTCAACGTTAAACGTTCAACGTTGAACTTCCTATAAACTACATTCTACCCACTCCTCTTCTCTTTTGCCTCTTCCCTTTTGCCTTTTGCCTCTTGCCTGTTTGAACCACGTAGATTCACATAGTATGCATAGAAAAAACATTGAAAAGTGCATAGGAACTATATCTTCATAGGCCGGCTGTTCCTACTGCCTGCTGCCTACTGCCTACTGCCTCTTGCCTTTTGCCTGTTTGAACCACATAGGCACAGAGTACACATAGAAAAGCACATAGAAAAAGTGCATAGGAACTATATCTTCATAAGCCGGCTGTTTCTACTGCCTACTGCCTACTGCCTACTGCCTGCTGCCTATCCTCCAGGCCGGCAAAATTGCAATTATCAAAAGAACCCCCGACAACGAAAAACTTTCCAAAAGCGCCTGGTGTTCAGCAAGAACCGGTGCAAATCCTTTTGCCTGGTATCGTTGATCGATGCTCTGGTGAATCAGTGAACAAACAGAAACACCAATTGCGCCGCTTAGCTGGATGGTCAATGTATTGATAGACGATGCCATTGCCACTTTTTCCTGCGGTACGGAATTTACCACAGCAGTTGTAAGTGGTGTGTTTAGTAAACCAAAACCTGCACCTCTCATTATCATTGCAGCAAGGATTACCAACAGTGAGCTTCCTACATTAATCTGACCAAATAGAAACATGGATGCACTTAGAAACACCAGACCTCCGATGATAATGTTCCGGGATCCGTATTTATCTGCCCACCTTCCGGCGAAGGGCATCAATATGCCCAGTACAATGGCATTCGGCAGGATAATAAGACCAGATGCTGTTTCGCTATAACCCAATGAGCTCTGTAATAAGAATGGAATAAGAAATAGTCCACCATACATTGCGACTGAACGCAATGCTGTTAAAAGGAGAGCCATGATAAATGCGAAATTTTTAAATAGTGAGAGGTCAAGTAAAGGAAAACTGCATCTAATGGAGGAATGATAAAACGCGATAAAACTTAATACCATTGTAAATATCAGAGACAGGCACGTAACTGAACGAAATGACAGGCTATCAATTCTTGTAATAAAGAATTGCAGACTGATCAGAAAAAGGGTAAGGGAGATAAAACCGCTGATTTGAAAGGGCTCCTTATTCGTCGGCTCATCTTTAAGAAAAATCAGGTACTTAAATGAAAGTACAAGGGTTATTATTCCGATGGGAACATTTACATAAAAAATGGAAGGCCATCCAAGATGTTGTGTGAGGACGCCACCTAATGTTGGTCCTAACGCAGGTCCCATT
>JAATGW010000699.1 GCA_015654495.1 Chitinophagales bacterium | reverse complement strand
AGGCAGCAGGCAGAAGATAAGAAATCAGGAACCTGATTAATATTTGTTTCCTGAAAATATTTATAAAAACTCTTGAAGTCTGGATTGATTTGGGATAGGCAGGAGGCAGCAGACAAGAAATCAGGAACCTGATTAATATTTGTTTCCTGAAAATATTTAAAATAGTCTTGAAGCCTCGATTGATTTGAGACGGGCAGCAGGCAGTTGGTAGTCTCACTATCAGCGCGACGCTAATGTTTTAGTGAAAAATAACTTGAAAATCTAAACCAGTGACCAGGAGGAAGCAGATTAGAAAAATCTTTCAAGATTGATTTTAGTATATAGTTTTTTCTGCCGGGAAGGCGGGATGACGGGATGACGAAGACATACACGATGTTTTTATTATCCCGCCTGCTTTCCGGCTCCCCACCTTACCGGCAAAAGAAGGAAGTTATATAGTAGGAGGCAGCAGGCAGCAGATTAGAAATCAAAAACCTGATTAATATTTATTTCCTGAGAATATAAAATTGTCTTGAAGCTGGATTGATTTGGGATAGGCAGAAGGCAGCAGGCAGCAGATTAGAATCAACAATTTAATTAAGCCTGCTTTTCAAGAAATATTTAAGATTTTTATTAAGCCGGAATGAATTAAAAAAGGCAGAAGCAATAGATAAGAAATCAAAATCTGGTTAATATCTATTTTTCAGAAAATATTTAAGATGGCCTGAAGCCTGAATTTCGAGCATGGGTTATTAAAAACAACCTATTTTCAAATTATTTTGATGACCTTATCGTCAGAACTTCTTACCTCTTACCTCCTACCTCTTACCTCATACTTCTTACTTCCCTACCAGCTTCCACCTGCGCCGCCACCGCCAAATCCTCCGCCGCCGAATCCGCCGAAACCGCCACCACCGGAACTTCCACCACCCCAGCCACCGCTGCTTCCACCACCAATTGGCGGGAACCAGATAGGACCAGGAAGATTTCTATAACCGCGGCGACTCATAAACGATCCTCCCCTCCCACCTCCGCCACGACGGGACAATATGATCATGATGATGATAAAAATTACAACTATCGGAATGATACCCTTACCGCCTTTACCCCGTTTTCTGTTAGCATATCCGGCGGGGGCATGGTACTCACCCGCAGCAGCTTTTATTATAGCTTCCACTCCATTGTCAATTCCGCGGTAATAATCTTCACCGCGAAAATTAGGTACTACTTCTTTCTCAATAATTGTTTTTGCTGTGATGTCAGGTATAGCTCCTTCAAGTCCATACCCTGTAGCAATCCAGACCTTCCGGTCATTTTTGGCAATCAGAAAAACTATTCCGTTGTTAAAATCCTTGTTACCTACTCCCCACTCACGGCCAAGCGTAAGCGCGTACTCGGAAATATCATAGTCACCGGTTGTCGGCACAATCACTACCGTAATCTGGTTCGATGTTGTGTCATCATAGGAAACCAGTTTTCTTTCAAGCGCATCGCGCTGATCAGTTGTGAGTGTACCCGTGTTATCGACTACAAGCCGCATTGGCGAAGGCTTTGGAGGAATTGCCTTTTCAATCTGAGCTTCAGATCTGAACGCCAGTACTAATGATATAAATACAAGAATCTTTTTCATTTATTTTCCGAAAACGATGTCATCCGGTAATTCATTCCGGTCTTCTTTTTCATAAGGGAAATGGCTGGTAAGCGCTTCACCAACATTGTGAACTATCGAAACAATTCCGTCAATATAATTTTCCGAATTAAATTCACTAAGCATTTTCTTTACTTCTTCATTCCAGAATTTTGTGCCGACCCGTTTATGAATTCCTTCATCGCCAAACACAGCCAACTGATGATCTTTCATCGCAACATAGATCAGCACACCATTCCTGTCGTCTGTGTTTTCCATTTTTAACCCGAGGAATATTTCAGTTGCCCGGTCAACCGGATCAACAAAGCGGCAGCGGCTTTCGACATAAATTCTTATCTCACCGCTGGTGCGTTTTTCCGATTTGCGGATAGCTTCCACTATTCTGCCTTCTTCTTCAGGAGTAAAAACAGGCCGTTTCTTCAGAAAAGAAAAAATAGACAATGCTTCTTGTTAATTGTGGTTATTTAAATTTCAATTCAGGAGCAGAATCTGATCCTTGAACTGCTGAAAAACCTTCTTTAGGTTTAAAACCGAACAACCGCGCAACCATACCTGATGGAAACTGTCTCACCGTTTGATTATAATTCGCCACTACAGCATTAAAATCATCACGGGCAACCTTAACTCTACGTTCCGAGCCTTCTAACTGTGTTTGTAACAACAGAAAATTCTCGGTTCCCTTCAAATCGGGATAATTCTCGATAACTGCAATAACCCGGTTTGTAGCGCTTACCACCTCATTCTGCACTTTTTCCTGATTGGAGTAGTTTTCAAAACTGGGCGACGCACTCTAAGTAATTGTTTGTCCCGCTTTTGCTCTGGCTTCTGTCAATTGGGTTAATACCTGTTTTTCATAGTCTGAAGATCCTTTGACAACGGACACCAGCTTTGGAATCAGATCAAAACGTCTCTGATATGTTGCCTGAAGGTTAGCCCAGTTCTTGTTTACTGCCTCTTCTTTTTTTACTATCGAATTAAATGTAAGGCCGAAATATCCAAACAGAATTGCTGCAATAATACCACCAATCAACCAGCCTTTCTTAATATTACCCATTGTAAACGCTATTCATCTCATTTTGAAAAATCCACCTTTGGTGCTTTCTGTGCATCCTGGTCAGCAGCAAATCCTTCTTTTGATTTGAATCCGAATATGCCGGCAAGTATATTCATCGGAAAGGATCTTACTTTGACATTATAATCATTCACAGCAGTATTGAAATTGTTCCTTGAGTTCCTGATGCTATTTTCGATTTGTTCCAGACTACCTTGCAATTGAAGAAAATTCTGCGTGGCTTTCAGTTCCGGATACCTCTCAACGGTTACGAGCAACCGATTCAAAGCCCCTGAAAGTTCTCCCTGGTTTTGTTGAAATTGAGCTAATTTTTCAGGAGTAATGTTTGTTGGATCAATTGTTACCTGGGATGCTTTTGACCTTGCACTGATTACCTGATTAAGTGTTTCCTGTTCGAAGTTTGCGGCACCTTTTACAGTTGCAACCAGTTGATCAACCAGGTCATAACGTCTTTGATATTCAGACTGGACGTTATTCCAGGCCTTTTTAACAGTTTCGTCCTGATTAACTAAACCATTGTAACCAGAACAGCCGCAGCCACCTAATACTAATAAAACGACAAGAACGACAATTAAGCCCAGATTTTTAGATTTCATGGCTAATAGGTTTTTTTGAATTGAGTATGATAGATATATTATTACCTGAAAGAGTTGCAAGGGTACGTAAAAGGTTCTACGTTATACGTTTTACGTTTTAGGTAGAACGTTATTCGCTGATAGCCGCGATGCCCGGAAGTGTCTTTCCTTCGAAGAATTCGAGTAATGCGCCTCCGCCTGTGGAAACATAACTTACTTTGTCTGCGTATCCAAACTGATTCACGGCAGCAACGCTATCCCCGCCACCTACAAGAGAATAAGCTCCTTTTTCTGTTGCTTCGGCGATAGCTTTTGCCACTTCCCTGGTGCCATGCTGAAATTTTTCAAACTCGAAAACACCCATGGGGCCATTCCATAGAATGGTTTTGCTCTTATGAATGATATTGATAAACTGCTCGCAGGCATAGGAACCAATATCGAGACCCATCCAGCCGTCAGGAATGGCGTTCGAAGGCGAAGTAGAAGTCTGTGCCGTTGCGCTGAATGCATCCGCTATAACGGAATCAGAGGGAAGATGAATACTGACTCCTTTTTCTTCCGCTTTTTTCATTATTTCCAGTGCGGTATCTATCCGGTCTTCTTCACAAAGTGATTTCCCGATCTTTCCACCTTCAGCCTTACAGAAAGTGTAGGCCATTCCACCACCTATGATAATATCTGTCGCTTTTTCCAGCAGATTTTCGAGGATAAGGATCTTATCAGAAACCTTGGCGCCACCAATGATCGCTACAAAAGGTTTTTCGGCCTTATGTAATACCTTTTCCGCGCTGTTGACTTCAGATTCCATCAACAATCCGAACATTTTTTTTCCTGCGGGGAAGTAATCGGCGACCACTGCCGTACTGGCATGTGCCCGGTGGGCTGTACCAAATGCATCATTCACATACAGATCACCGAGCTTGCTGAGTTTTTCGGCAAAACCTTTATCACCTTTTTCTTCTTCCTTATAAAAGCGAAGATTTTCAAGAAGTAATACTTCTCCGGGTTTAAGGTTTTTCGCCTGTTCTATCGCCGATTCACCGATGCAATCATCGGCAAATTTCACTTCAATATTATCTCCAAGCAGAGATTTCAAATGTGGAAGCAAATGTTTCAGAGAATATTTTTCTTCAGGTCCGCCCTTTGGCCGGCCGAAATGACTCATCAGAATTACTGCGCCACCATCTGCAAGTATTTTCCTTATAGTGGGCAGCGATGAGGTCATCCTGGTATCGTCGGTGATTTCAAATTTATCATTCAACGGTACATTAAAATCCACGCGCACCAAGGCTTTCAGCCCTTTGAAACTGGTATCCGAAAATCGGGACATAATTAACAGTTGTTGCCCGCCATGGCGGGTATAGTAATTTATTTTGAAATCAGTTGTGCGAAATAATTCACAGTACGAACGAGCTGGCTTACATAGCTCATTTCATTGTCGTACCAGCTCACGGTTTTCACCAGCTGAACATCTCCCACATGCAATACCTTGGTTTGCGTTGCATCGAATAAAGAACCAAAATGTATTCCGATCACATCACTGCTTACAATTTCATCTTCAGTATAGCCATAGCTCTCATTGGCAGCCGCTTTCATCGCTGCATTGATTTCCTCAACCGTAACTTTTTTACCCAAAACGGTTGTAAGTTCTGTGAGTGATCCGGTCAGGGTTGGAACGCGCTGAGCAGTGCCATCGAGTTTACCTTTAAGTGAAGGAAGAACAAGACCAATAGCTTTTGCTGCACCAGTGCTGTTGGGTACGATGTTCTGAGCTGCGGCGCGTGCGCGGCGCAGATCCCCTTTTGGATGCGGCGCGTCCTGCGTGTTCTGATCGTTAGTGTAAGCATGAACGGTAGTCATCAATCCGCCGATGATACCATAAGAATCGTCAAGCACTTTCGCCATTGGAGCCAGGCAGTTGGTAGTACAGGAGGCGCAGGAAATCACTGTTTCTGTACCGTCAAGAATATCGTGATTAACATTAAAAACGATTGTTTTCAGCTCTCCGGTTGCCGGTGCAGATATAACCACTTTTTTGGCGCCGGCTTTCAGATGAGCTGCGGCTTTGTCTTTATCAGTAAAAAAACCGGTGCATTCAAGTACAACATCCACATCATGCGCTCCCCAGGGAATCTGTGCAGGATCCTTCTGAGCATAAATCCTGATTTCGTCCTTATTAACTATTATTGAGTTTTCAGTTGATTTTACATCTTCACCGAACCTGCCCTGGGCAGTGTCATATTTCAACAGGTGAGCCAGTACTTTCGGACTGGTAAGGTCATTTACAGCAACCACATCAATTCCTTCCATTTTATAAATCTGGCGGTAAACCAGGCGGCCGATACGTCCAAATCCATTGATTGCAACTTTAACAGTACTCATATTTTAATAATTTTTTCTAAAAAAATAGATGCCGAAGGTACTAAAACGCAGATTACCAAAGCATCAATTTTTGGGCAGGCAGAGGCAGCAGTAGGTAGGTAAAAGAAAAACGGTCACCACCAGGGTTGAGATTTTCTTATATCCGGCAAATAGCTGTGTGAGGAGCTTTTCAGAAAGCTTTCTGAATTTTTTCGTCAACCCTTATTCCGCATTTTACTGTAGTCAGGTAATTATTATATATGAATCCTCACCCAAAACCGGGTCAGTTCTGCATCCACCATAAAAAAACCCGCTGTAACTCTTAGTTCCAGCGGGTGATGTAGCCCGTACGAGATTCGAACTCGTGATTCCTCCGTGAAAGGGAGGTGTCTTAACCCCTTGACCAACGGGCCTTTTTTCTAAAGGAGTGCAAAGATAAGGTTCAGCTAAATCCAGTCAAAATTTTTCAGCAAAGAAAGAAAGAAACATAATCCGGCAAGAACAGAATCAAGCCTGCAAATGAAAATAGGTTTTGAATTTCAAAATCAACCCTTATTTTTGCGTTCGAACAGTTGTTCGAAACAGTTGTACGAATGGCAGAAAAAGACCAGAATACCGAGCAGGCAATACTCCAGGCAGCAAGAAAGGTTTTTAATCAGAAAGGGCTGGACGGAGCCACAGTACAGGTGATTGCTGATGAAGCCGGCACCACCAAATCCATGGTGAATTATTATTTCCGGAGCAAGGAAAAATTGTTCGCCGCAGTATTCCTGAGCGCATTCCGGCATTTTTTCAGCGGGATAGCCGCCTTTATACAATCAGACTTCTCCCTGAAAGAGAAAATAGAAAAAATAGTTGAACTGGATACACAGAAACTGATCGAATTCCCGCAGCTGCCGGTATTTATCCTTAATGAGATAAACAGAAACGGTGAAATCGTTTTTGCACATCTCCAGGAATTAAATCCGGGAAATCTGTTCGCCATCATTGACCAGCAGATCGATTCGGAAGTAAAAAAAGGCACAATCAGGAAAATAAAGGCTTATGAGCTTTTTATGAGTATCCAGGGTCTAACCATTTTTCCAATTCTGTGTAAACCCCTGATGAGCAAAATTCTTGGTGCAACTGAACTTGAATATGACAATATTCTGCTTGAAAGAAAAAAAATGATTGTGGAAATGATCTGGAAATATTTATCGGTTTAAATGATAGATTAAGATGATTAAAAAATCTGAATTAAGAAGTTTTCTAAAGCTGTTTTTAATTGCTTTAGCTGCAGCACCTGTTGCTGAAGCACAGAAAAAGATTTCAATTGACAGTGTTTATTACTGGGCAGAGTCAAATTATCCGCTCATTAAACGTGCAGATCTTTTAAGACAGGCTGAAGACTTTTCGCTTTCCAATATTCAAAAGGGAAATTTTCCGCAGTTGTCTTTAAACGGCCAGGCTTCCTATCAATCAGATGTAACACAGTTGCCGCATGTTCCCAATCAACCGATTATAGTCGATGTATTAAGTAAGGACCAGTATAAAGTGACTATTGATCTGGCCCAGAATATTTATGACGGAGGATCAATCAGTTCACAGAAACAAATACAGAAAGCCTCAACCCAGGTTGAACTTGCCAACATGCGCAAAGACCTTTTCCAGATTCGCGAAAGAATCAATCAAATCTATTTCGGTGTGCTGTTACTTACCGTGCAACTCGAACAAAACGACACGCTCATCAGTCAGCTGCGGGAAACAAAAAAAAGAACCGAGGCCGCTATACAAAACGGTTCTGCATTTAAATCAGATGCTGATCAGCTCCAGGCTGAAATCCTGGTGCAACAGCAAAAACAATTTGATCTGGAGGCTGCAAGAACTTCCTACCTGCAAATGCTTTCAGCCTTTACCGGAAAAAACGTTTCCGATGAATCTCAATTGATCATTCCGGCAGAATTGAACAACTGGCTGAACACTGAAAATACGAGGCCCGAGCTTAAAGCTTTTGAACAGCAGAACATACTCTATGATCAACAGGAACGCTTGCTGAAAAGTCGGACCATTCCGAAAATCAGTTTGTTTGGTCAGGGTGGATATGGAAGACCCGGACTGAATATGCTGAAAAATGAATTCTCTCCTTATTACATTGCCGGCCTGCGCTTAAACTGGAATTTCTCTTCTTTCTATACACTAAAAAATGATAAAGCAATTCTTCAATTGCAGAAACAGACAGTTGATGTAAATAAGGAAACATTCCTGTTCAATAACAATCTTTCATTGCTTCAGCAGGACAATGAAAAGATCAGGTATGATAAGCTGATAAAATCTGATGATGAAATTGTGCAACTGAAGGAAAAGATAACACAAACCGCAAGAGCAAAATATGAAAATGGGGTAATTACGCTGAATGATTACCTCAAAGAAATCAACACCCTCAATATTTCTAAACTTCTTCGGGAAATACACAGAATTCAGTCACTTTCCAATCAATACAACAGGCTCTACACCCTGGGTCATACAAAACCATAGTTCATGAAAAAAGCAGGATTAATATTGATATGGCTGCTGGCAGCTGCCGCATGTAAGAAAAAAGAAAATGAATTTGACGCTTCAGGCAGTTTTGAAGCGGATGAAGTTGTTATTTCAGCTCAGCAATCGGGACAGATCATGGCTCTTTCAATCAAAGAAGGGCAGGAGCTGGCACCCAACCAGGAAATCGGAACCATAGATGTTACCAATCTCGAACTGCAGAAACAACAAACCGAATCAAGGATAAAAGCATTGAGTGATAGGTTGAATGTTTCCGATCCGCAAACCATAGTAATCGAAAACCAGATTGCAGTATTGCAATCACAGATCAGTTACCTGGAAAAAGAACAACAGCGCACTGCCAATCTACTTAAGGCTGATGCAGCTACTCCAAAACAACTGGATGATATTAATGCCAAAGCAGATGAAGCAAAAAGACAATTAAATGTTTATCAGCAACAGATTGCATTAAACAAATCAAATGTAAATGTGCAGAACCGTTCTGTACTGAGCGAAAAAGATCCATTGCAGAAATCGATCGCGCAGATACAGGACCAGATCAATAAAGGGATGATCATAAATCCTGTAAAAGGTACAGTACTCACACAATATGCATTTCAGGGTGAAATGGCAACCATTGGCAGGCCACTTTATAAGATCGCGAACACAGATACTATTTCTCTGAGAGCTTATATATCCGGCAATCAGCTGGCATCGGTAAAACTTGCGCAAAAAGTAACTGTGAGAACAGATGATGGAAAAGGCGGATTCAGAAATTATAATGGAAACATCAACTGGATATCAGATAAAGCCGAATTCACTCCAAAAACAATTCAGACAAAAGAAGAGCGGCAGAATCTGGTCTATGCCATCAAGGTTTCAGTTCCGAATGATGGCTTTTTGAAAATCGGGATGTACGGTGAATTAAATTTCTGAACATGGCGGCTGTTACGGTAGACCATCTTATAAAAAAATACAGGCAGGACAAAAAAACCAGCATCACCGCCCTGAATAATATCTCATTCAGTGTTAAGGAAGGTGAAATTTTTGGATTGATTGGTCCTGACGGTGCAGGCAAAACGAGCCTGTTCAGAATTCTAACCACTTTATTGCTGGCCGACAGCGGATCTGCAACTGTCTGCGGGCTTGATGTTGTAAAAGATTTCAGGCAGATCAGGAAACAGGTGGGTTATATGCCAGGCAGGTTCTCACTTTACCAGGATCTGACGGTGGAAGAGAATCTCCGCTTTTTTGCCACTGTTTTTGATACAACAATCGAAGAAAATTATCACCTGATAAAAGATATATATGTACAGATTGAACCCTTTAAAAACAGGCGTGCCGGAAAACTTTCAGGTGGAATGAAACAGAAGCTCGCACTTTGCTGCGCACTCATTCATAAACCAACAATATTATTTCTGGACGAACCTACTACGGGTGTCGATACTGTTTCAAGAAAAGAATTCTGGGAAATGCTGAAACGTCTTAAAGACCAGGGCATCACTATACTTGTATCCACGCCCTATATGGATGAAGCAACACTGTGTGAGAGAATTGCACTCATACAAACAGGCAATATTCTCTCCATAAATACACCTGAAGGAATTATCAGCAACTATCCTGAAATACTCCTTGCAGTTAAAGGTGATGATATGAGCCACCTTCTGAAATCCCTGCGCTCTCTTCCTGAAGTGAAATCCTGCAATGCCTTTGGTGAATACCATCATATCACTCTGAAAAAAGATCTGAAGCTTTCAGAAACCGATCTTCAGAAAAAATGGAATGATCAGTCATTACAAATCAAAGAAGTGATCAGCATCCGCCCAACGGTTGAAGATTGTTTTATTCGCCTGATGATGGAAACCAGTAAAGCCAGCTGAAATGATGACGAAAGAAGTGGTAATAAAAACAGAGAAACTTACAAAGCGGTTTGGTGACTTCATTGCCACAAACGAAATCAGTTTTGATGTTTACTCTGGTGAAATTTTCGGCTTTCTCGGAGCTAACGGTGCTGGCAAAACAACCGCTATGAGCATGCTCTGCGGTTTGCTCACTCCCAGTTCCGGTAATGCAACGGTAGCCGGATATGATATCTATAAGCAAACAGAAAAAATAAAAAAGAATATCGGGTACATGAGTCAGAAATTTTCATTGTATGAAGATCTGACGCCTCGTGAAAATATCCGCTTCTTTGGAGGAATCTATGGTTTATCTGACAAAGAAATCCGGGAAAAAAGCGGTAGGCTTATTGAACAGCTGGGGCTGGCATCAGAAGCAGATAAACTGGTGGTATCGCTTCCGTTGGGATGGAAACAAAAACTCGCTTTTTCCGTAGCAATCATACACGAACCAAAGATTGTTTTTCTTGACGAACCTACGGGTGGTGTTGATCCTGTTACGCGAAGGCAATTCTGGGAACTGATCTATGATGCATCTGATCGCGGGATTACCATTTTTGTTACCACACATTATATGGACGAAGCCGAATACTGCAACCGCATTTCAATGATGGTGGATGGTGTAATAAAAGAACTGGATTCTCCGGCCAATCTAAAGGAGAAATACAAAGCTGCAACTATGGATGAAGTTTTTTTTGAACTGGCACGTGGTGCTGTGCGAAAGGCCGACTAATAAAATAAAAGATGAAACAATTTCTATCCTTTATCAGCAAAGAATTTCACCATGTTTTCCGCGACAGGAAAACCCTGCTCCTGTTATTCGGAATGCCGGTTGCTCAAATCGTTCTGTTTGGTTTTGCATTAACCAACGAAATCAAAAACAGTAAAATTGTTATTTGCGACTATTCGAAAGATGCGGTAACACAAAAGATCATTGAAAAAATTGAAGCCAGCAACTATTTTGAGATCGAAAAAAGTCTGAAGTCAGATAAAGAAATTGAAAGCGCTTTTAAAGCCGGTGATATAAAACTGGCTATCATTTTTCCTTCACAGTTTCAGCAGGACATCATGCGGGGTACGGGAACAAAAATTCAGATCGTTGCTGATGCTTCTGATCCGAACACAGCCACAACCCTGACTAACTATGCAAGCGGAATAATCCGCGATTACCAAAGTGAAAATGGCGGCATGTTACCAATGACTATTGGTACTAATCCGAGGATGATCTATAACCCGGAGTTAAAAGGATCCACCAATTTTGTACCTGGCGTGATGGCGCTTGTACTGATGCTGATATGTGTATTAATGACATCCGCATCCATTGTACGCGAAAAAGAAAACGGAACAATGGAGATACTCCTTGTATCGCCTATGAATCCAATGCTCGTTATTATTTCAAAGGCCATACCCTATTTCATACTGTCCCTGATCAATCTTGTTGTTATTCTTTTACTCAGCGTTTTTCTGCTGGACATGGAAATCAAGGGAAGCCTCCTTTTGCTTTTTGCTGAAAGTGCGCTGTTGATTATAACGGCATTGTGTTTAGGTCTGTTGATTTCTAACTCAACCAATTCGCAGCAATCGGCAATGATTATTTCATTGATGGGGTTGTTATTGCCTACCATGATGTTTACCGGATTTATGTTCCCTCTTGAAAATATGCCCAGGCCTTTGCAGATTATTTCCAACCTGGTACCATCCAAATGGTACTATATAATTGTAAAGAATGTAATGATCAAGGGACTTGGCTTTTCTTATATCTGGAAAGAAACCCTTGTACTCGTTGCCATGACAATGGTTCTCCTGCTGCTCAGTTTTAAAAATTTTAAAATCAGACTGGCATGAGAACACTCCGGTTTTTATTACAAAAAGAATTCAGACAGATCTTCCGGAATACGACAATTCTCCGCATGATCATTGCCGTTCCTATTATTCAGTTACTGATTCTTCCGCTTGCAGCTGATTTTGAAATAAAAAATATTAATGTGGCCGTTGTCGACCAGGACAATTCAAGCTTTTCAAAAAAACTGATCGAAAAAATTTCTGCTTCAAATTATTTCCATATCACTTCCTGGTCGTCCTCCTTTGAAAAAACATATCCGCTTTTCGAAAACGATAAGGCAGATCTGATTCTTGAAATACCTGCCCATTTCGAAAGAGACCTGGTGCGTGAAAATCACCAGCAATTATTCATGGCTGTGAATGCGATCAATGGTACCAAAGCCCTGGTTGGAAGCTCCTACCTTACCGGCATTATCAGGGATTTTAACGGAGACCTGAGGATGCAGTATGTTCAACAAACTGCAAATGCTCAAATCGTCCCCATTGAAATAAGTTCTGTAAACTGGTATAACCCATTGATGAATTACAGGTTTTTTATGGTCCCGGGCATCCTGGTTGTTCTGGTAACCATGGTAGGTTCCTATATGTGTGCTTTGAATATTGTTAAAGAAAAAGAAGTAGGCACAATTGAACAGATCAATGTAACTCCCATTAAAAAACACCAGTTCATACTTGGTAAGCTGATTCCATTCTGGCTGATCGGCAATTTTGTTTTCTCAGTCGGATTGTGGGTTATTGCAAGGTTTGTTTATGGAATTATTCCCCTGGGCAGTATTGGTCTTTTATATGCGTTTCTCGCAGTCTACCTGGTAGCATTATTGGGAATTGGTCTGCTGGTTTCAACATACAGCAGCACGCAGCAGCAAGCCATGTCCCTTGCTTTTTTTCTGATGATGATTTTTATGCTGATGAGCGGATTATTTACACCCGTTGACAGTATGCCGGAATGGGCAAAATGGATTGCGCGTGCCAATCCGGTTACTTATTTCATTGAAGTAGTAAGGATGGTTATATTAAAAGGAAGTGGGTTTAAAGATATCAGTAAACATTTTCTGGTGATGGCAGGTTTTGCTGTATTCTTTAATAGCTGGGCGGTGATTAATTACAGAAAGAGATCAGGATGACTGCACGTTCAACGTTAAACGTTAAACGTTGAACGTCTAAGACATCCAGTTCCTTGATGCTTCCGCCGTCCATTTCGTGGTAATCTTTTTTAACCTGGTCCAGAAACGAACCCCATCCATTCCCGTTATATCGCCGGCACCAAATTTCGATTCGTTCCATCCGCCAAACGAGAATGGCTCGCGCGGAACAGGTACACCTATATTTATACCCACCATTCCCGACGAAACTCTTTCACTGAAATACTTCGCTACCGAACCTGAACTTGTATAAACCGAAGCTGCATTGCCATACCGGCTTGCGTTTTCAATAGCAATTGCTTCGTCCAGCGTATCTACACGCAAAACAGAAAGTACAGGACCGAAAATTTCATCACATGCACATTCATCTCCAGGATTAACGTCATGAATAATCGTAGGTCCTAAATAATTCCCTCCTTCCCTGCCCTCAACTGAAACATTGCGTCCGTCAGGAAATACGCGGTAGCCTTTTTCCTCTGCGCGATTGATATAAGTTTCGATCCGCTGTTTTGCTTTTGCGCTGATGATCGCGCCCATTTCCGTACCTGTCCGGATCGAAGATGCCAGTTCTGTGACGCGGTCAAGTATCCCGCCTGTATCTCCAACCAGTATCAGTACACTGGCAGCCATACATCGCTGACCGGCACAACCCATCGCGCTTGCTACAATATTTTTTGCGGTGATCTCCGGGTCAGCATCGGGCACAACTACCAGATGATTTTTTGCTCCGCCAAGTGCGATTACTCTTTTGCCAGCTTCCGTACCTCTTGTATAAACCCTTTTTGCTATCGCTGTGGAACCAACAAAACTGATCGCCTTCACCTGCGGCTGCTCAATTAGCAGCTCTGCCGTAGATTGTTTTCCATGTACAACAATAAAAACGCCGTCAGGCAAACCGGCTTCCTTAAAAATCTCAGCAAGTATAACCGGCGTTAATGGTGTTTGTTCCGAAGGTTTTAAAATAAATGTATTGCCACAACCTATTGAAATGGGGATTGTCCATAGGGGAACCATCGCCGGAAAATTAAAAGGTGTTATAGAAAGGGTAACACCCAGGGGCACACGAACTGATTCGCATTCAACGCCGGTACTTACTTCAAGCTTTTCCTGCGCCAGTATCTGCGGGAGAGATGCTGCGAACTCAATTACTTCAATACCCTTTTCGAGCTCAGCTTTTGCTTCGCTAATCGTTTTCCCGTTTTCATTATGAATTGAATTGCAAAGCAGATCTATATTCAGCTCAAGCAAGGTTTTAAACTTCAGCAACACCTGTATCCTTTCCTTCACCGGCACAACTGACCATTTGCTGAATGCATTTTCAGCGCAGGAAACAGCTAAACTCACGGTTTTCTGCCCGCCTTCGGGTACAAACCCAATATCGCTTCCGTCAACAGGTGATCGTACAGTAATTGAGGTTTCCTCAACGGGGTATTGTTGTACACCGCCAATAAAATGACCTGTGAGTTTCTGTTCCGTTGATTTCATACTTTAAATTTTTAAGATCAACAGCAACGGATCATTCCTGGAATAGATGCTCTAAAAATGCCAATTGTTTTCTGCAGTTTTTCAGGATGCATTGCAACACCGGAATGCCTTTATAAAGTTAATCTCATTTTATCTTTTGTTTTCGCAGGATCCGGGAACGGCTCCAACTGAAAAATTCAGAAAAGCCTGTTCCTGCCGGTAAATCGCTTTTCTTAGTTGATATCCGTTGGATTTTTCATACATTGTAATCTGTTCAGGTTGCCCCCGCCATTAATAATAAACTATGAATCGTCGTCAGCTCCTGCAAAACCTACTCGTGGTTTCCGGTGGTCTTGCAACCTTACCTGCCTGGGCAGATCAATGGTGTCCGGAAGATTTTAATTCCCCTAATGGTTTCAGTTTATCAGAACAGGATCTTTTGCGTTCCGTTGCTGATACATTTATCCCGGGAGGAAAAGATCCCGGTGCAGTAAGCGTTGGTGTAGATAAATTTCTGGGGAAACTTTTTGAAGAGTGTTATGAAAAACCGGTGCAGGACAATATAAAATCCAACCTGGCCGAACTGGATGAAAATGCAAAAACAAAACACCAGTCCGGCTTCAGTGCCTGTTCACAGAAACAGCGGGAAGATTTGCTGCTTGAACTGTCAGCTGCAGGTGAAAAAAATCAGAAAGATTTCTTCAGTCTTCTCAAATCAGAAACAATCCGCGGTTACAACACATCAAAAATTGTAATGGTCGAATATCTGAAATATAAAGTTGTACCCGGTCACTATCACGGATGCGTAACCGTAAAATCCTGATCCATGCCAAATTTCAATATAGATTCTGAAGAAAAAAGAACCTACGATGCCATTGTGATTGGTTCAGGCGCCAGTGGCGGCTGGGCAGCAAAAGAATTATGTGAGCATGGGCTGAAAACCCTTGTATTGGAAAGAGGAAGGGATGTTAAACATGTAGTCGATTATCCTACGGCGTCAAAAGCACCATGGGAATTTGAATTCCGCGGCACTGTATCTATGGAGAAAAGAAAAGATTATCAGCTCGCGAGATTCATGCGGGAAGAAACATTACACTGGGCGCTTAAATATGATGAACAACCTTTTATTCAGGAAAAGCCATTCAGGTGGTTCCGGGGCTATCATACCGGTGGCAAATCCCTTTTATGGGCCCGGCAAACGCAGCGCTGGAGCGATCTTGATTTCGAAGGTCCGCTGCGCGATGGATTTGCAGTTGACTGGCCGATCCGTTATAAAGATGTTGAACCGTGGTATGCGCATGTAGAGAAATTTGCAGGTATAGCTGGCAACCGCGATGGATTGCCAGAACTCCCTGATATGGTTACCATGCCCGGCTTTGAAATGAGCTGCATCGAAAATTATTTTAAGGAAAGTCTGCAGAAAAACTATAACAACCGCCATTTGATCCAGGGACGTTGCGCACACCTCACCGATCCGCAGCCTGTACATTACCAGCAGGGCCGTGGCAAATGCCAGAATCAGGCCATGTGCAATCGTGGTTGTATTTATGGTGGTTATTTCAGCAGCAACGCGAGTACGCTTCCATGGGCAATGAAAACAAAGAACATGACGCTCAGACCTCATGCAGTTGTACATTCGATTATCTACGATGCATATAAAAAAAGAGCAACCGGTGTTCGCATTATTGATGCGCAAACACAGGAGATGATTGAATTTTATGCAGGCATTATTTTTCTGAATGCCTCAGCCCTTAACAGCAATGCAATTTTATTAAACAGCAGATCTGAAAGATTTCCCAACGGACTTGGTAACGATAATAACCTGCTTGGTAAATTTATTTCATGGCATAACTACCGGGGGCATGCAGGAGCAACATATGATGGATTTAAAGATAAAACAACAGACGGCCGGAATCCCAGCCATAGTTATATTCCGCGTTTCAGAAATCTTTACAAACAGGAAACGGAATTTTTGAGGGGATATGCAATTGGAATATCCGGGGGTCGCGGTACTTATTCTGATACTAACGCAATCGGCGACCAGCTCCGCGAAAATCTGCTCCATCCTAAAACAGACAACTGGAATATCAGCAGTTGGATGATGGGTGAATGTGTTCCGCTTGAAAAAAATCATGTCCGTTTACACAAAGATCTCAAAGACAAATATGGTATTCCGCAATTGATTGTTTCCTGCGAATGGAGTGAGAATGATGACAAGATGGTTGAAGATTATATGGAACAGTCAAAAGAAATGTTTGAAAAAGCAGGATTCCAACAGGTAAACGCAACTGACAGCAAAAATCCGCCGGGTTCTGACATACACGAAATGGGAGGAGTGAGAATGGGAAATGATCCGAAAACTTCATTGCTGAATAAATTCAACCAACTTCATCAATGTAAAAATGTATTTGTTACTGACGGTGCCTGTATGACTTCTACCGGCACACAGAATCCAACACTTACTTACATGATGTTAACTGCGCGTGCTGCGAATCATGCTATTGATGAACTGAAAAAGAAAAATATTAAAGTCTGAACGATATGAAAAAATTATTGCTTTCTCTTGTGTTAAGTTGCATTTGTACATTAATGGTGCACCCTCTTTTTGCTCAGAAAAAACGCAGTCCGATGTATAAGGCTGCACTTGGCATTCAAACCTATACCTTCAGGCGTAGTCTACCCACCAGTGTTGAGGCCACACTTGATACAATCAAAATGATGGGTTTTACAGAAGTTGAAGGTGGAGGAGGGAAAATGCCTCCCGAAGAATTCCGAAAACTTTGCGAGGCAAGGGGGATCAGTATTCCCTCAACAGGTACCAGCTACGAACAGCTGGTTAAAGATCCGCAACAGGTAGCCAACACAGCAAAAGCACTTGGGGCAACTTTTGTTATGTGTGCATGGATACCACACAAAAGTGGAAATTTCAATATTGAAGATGCAAAAAAAGCAGTGACTGATTTTAATGCCGCAGGAAAAGTGCTGAAAGAAAACGGGATCACTTTCTGCTATCATATACATGGTTATGAATTCTGGCCATATGAAAATGGAACACTTCTCGATTATATCATAAATAACACAGACAAGGAATACGTATCCTTTGAAATGGATGTGTTGTGGACGCAGTTTGGTGGCGGCGACCCCGTGAAACTTCTGAAAAAATATGGTGACCGATGGAAACTGATTCACCTGAAAGACCTGCGTAAAGGTGTGAAGAAAGATAGGACTGGAGGCACTTCTAAAGAAAATGATGTAGCCTTAGGTACGGGCGAAATCGATATAAAAGGAATAATAAGGGAAGCCAATAAAATAGGTATCAAACATTTTTTGACTGAAGATGAAAGCAGGAAAATTGAAATACAGGTGCCACAGAGTATCGCGTACCTGAAAAGTCTGAAATATTAGCGTTCCCTTTTTTGGAACATCAGGTTCAATATATTAAGAATAATATCCTGTGTTTATAGGTACAGCTTGATGCAGATGGATTTATAAACACAGGATTTTCAATAACTTCTGACAATTATATGACAAAGCTCCTCTGATTCAGTCTATTTTTGTTTTTACAATTCCTTTTCCGGATTTCGTAAACAAACCGGTGCATTTCAAAATAGTTTTGCAGCTCAAATTTTAAACTATGAAGTGCAATCGGATAATTTCTTACCTCTCTGTTACTACAATCCTGTTTGCTGCATCCTGCAGTGAAAAGGATGATGCCCCCCAGGGTCAGATCCCTTATACAGTTCCTGATACTTATACATTTGCAAATGTTGATTATAAAGAATCTGCTGCCCGTATAAGCATGTGGGTAGGCCTTACAGGCAATCTGGGAAAATCAAATGTTCGTCAGTTAAGCCAGGATACGATCAATAATTTATGGACAAATACCAATAGCCCATTTGCTGCCGAAACAGCAAGCAATATTCCGTACACATTCGATCAGCTGAATACTTTAACCACATATAGTTTGGCAACAAAAACAGCTGATGTTGCTACATTCAAGGCTTTTGCTGATTCAATGGTTAAAGTCAGCCAGTATTATAATACACCGGCCTCACAGGGAGTGGCTGGCAAGATCGGCACGAGGATATTCAACTATACCGGTCTTGAATTTAACCAGGCGGTTGCAAAAGGTTTAATGGGTGCACTTCAGCTGAGTAATATCATTAGCATTTTAAACAAAATTCCTACTGATAACAACAGTACTGTAGTAGCAGGGCTCGGAACCGAAATGGAACATAACTGGGATCTCGCTTTTGGTTATGTAGGTATTCCTGCAGATTATGATTCTGCTTTTGTGTATACCGCAGCACCTGTTAAGGCCGACCGTCCTCTTGCTATTGGCGGATACTTTGCAGAGAGGGCAAAATTCATTGGTGCAGGAGGAAGGGTGTTTGAAGCTTTCCGTGAAGGGCGTGCTGCAATTACAGCGAAAGATTATGAAACACGTGATGCCGATATTGCCATAATTAAAGAATATCTTGAAAAAACACTTGCAGCTGCAGCATATAATTATATCACAGCACCGCAGACTCAAACAGAATTATCCTCCAAATTTCATGGCCTTTCTGAAGGATATGGATTTATTCAGGCATTGAAATACCGCGCCGCCACAAGTCCGCTTACAGCAGCAAATTATCAGAAGCTGGTGGACATATTGAATACCGATTTTTATACCCTGGCGGCTGACGCATCCAATACCAAATTAAAAGAAGCACAAGCTATTATAACCAACGCTTATGGTCAGTTGCAACCATAAAGAAATAATTCAATAGTTTTTGCGGCCGGCAGCTTTTGATAACCATCAAAAGCTGTTGGTGTTTTACCGGAGCATGTTAAAATCAAATAAATAAACATTCAGGATTATGAATCTGAGGAAAGTGGCTGTTGTTTTTTCGCTGGTCATCGCACTTATTGCTACGTTTAATGCCTGCAGTAAAGGCGGGGATGGCGGTGGTGGAGGTAGTGAACCGCCCCCCAGTGTCGACAAGTTCAAAAGCGCGATGCTTGTGAATTATGCTGACAATATCATTATACCCGCATATAATGACCTGAATGCAAAAATTGCCGTACTGGAAACTGCTGTCAATACTTTTCTTGATGCACCCGGAACAGCTAGTCAGGCGGCACTAAAATCGCCTTTTAAAAATGCTTACCTGAGTTATGAGAATGTATCCGTGGCATTTTTCGGCCCTGCCGCTGCTCAGCTACTGAATAGTTATGTCAATACATTTCCCGCTGTTCCCGCAAAAATTGAAGCAGGAATTCAAAGCGGTACCTATAATTTCAATTTGCCGGTTGCATCAGATAGCATCCAGGGATTTCCTGCATTGGATTACCTGCTATTTTCAGAAAATGCTGTTGACAAATTTTCAGAAGCTGGCAGCGCGAACAGAAAAAAATATGTACGTGATGTGCTTTCAAGAATAAAGGCACTGGTATCAAATACCTCCAGTCAATGGAATAACGGATACAGAGCAACATTTATCAATTCACTCAAAACAGATGTCGGTAGTTCGATTGGTTTTCTTGTTAACCAGTTCGCGTTTGAAATGGATGCCATGAAAGGTCCGCGCATCGGTTGGCCTTTTGGGAAACAATCTAACGGAATTGTATTTGCTGATCGTTGTGAAGGCTATTATCTCGGAATCACAGGGGAGCTTGCCGTTGCTAATCTGACCAGCCTGAAAAACTATTTTACCGGTGGCAATGGAGATGGAATATCCGACTATCTCGT
>JAATGW010000392.1 GCA_015654495.1 Chitinophagales bacterium | reverse complement strand
CAGTTGAACAATGGGATAAAACTTTTGCCGTAAATGTGCGGGGCGGTTTTCTTTGTGCGAAATATGCTATTCCGCATATGCAGGCAATCGGAAAAGGTGTAATAATAAATGTATCCAGTGTGCAGTCTTTTCAATCACAGAAACAAGTAGTGGCATATGCTACTTCCAAAGAAGCACAGATTGGTCTCACGAGATGTATTGCCATTGACTATGCGCCGCAGATCCGCTCTGTAGCCGTTTGCCCCGGATCCGGTGATACACCGTTATTGCGGGGACTGATCGCTCAATCATGCGACTCCGAAGCGAACTGGAAAGAATGTGAGGATATGCACCTGGCAAAACGTGTTGCCGATGTTAGGGAAGTCGCGGGATTTATTGCTTATCTCGCAAGCGATGAAGCGGGCTTTATTACCGGACAGGCATTCAGGATCGATGGAGGTCTGGGGATAATGATTGCGGGTTCAAAAAATTAATTTCCGGCACTACTATTTTCCGGCAGGTCATTTTCCAGAAATGCCACAGGCTGCCTTAAGGAAAGCAATGGAATATGGTTCAGGTTAACAAAATCCCTGGTCAGATTTTGATTGAAAATATTATACCAGATGCCATGCCGGCTTGGAATCACAATCAGCATGTCAATTTTCTTTTCTTCAGTAAACTGGTCAATAGCCTTAATCACATGATCAAACTTCGGTTCAAAATATTCCGGTGATAGGTCATGCAGGGTTTGCTCAAGCAATAGCCGGTTTTCCAGTGAAGCTTCTGTCACTTTTTCACTGGGTGATACCACATGAATGATATAAAGCTGCGCTTTGGTAAACTGGAGCAGTTTGCGGATCATAACCAGGGACTGCTGCAGGTTCTCACGGTAATAGTTACACGCAAAGGCAATCCTTTGTACGGGTTGAAAGCGCATGGCATCCGGAATAACCAATACGGGTTTGTCCAGGTCTGCAAAAGCATCTATTATATTGGAGTCCCAGGATAATAGATCATTGTACCGTCCGCCGGCGCCCATCACAAAGAGTGCTGTTTCCGGATCCGCCGACTGATCTTTTAAAATTTCCATGAACACACCTGTTTCCATCTCAGCCGAAATATTCATATCCGGATAATGTTGCTTCACCCGGTCAAGTTCCGCCTTCAATTTTCTTTCATCATTAGCAATTGTTTCACTCATCGCTGCGAGGGCCATCGCATCACCGGAAAATGAACCGGGAAAATTAAAAATATTCAGAAGCAATACATTCGATTTTGGGTTATGCAGAAACTGGCAGGTATAATCAAGCGCATTTCTGGAAGAAGCTGAAAAATTAGTAACCACAATCACCCTGGCCATATCATCTATTTAAAAAAATAAAAAAATGCCGACAAAATCATTCATCCTTTTCTTAATGCGATGCCTCTGTAAGACTAACTTTCGCTTTTGATTTCTTAATAAAAATTAAAACGAAGGGAACGCAGATCAGGAACATGCAACCAACGTACAGAAATATATCCATATATGATAATATCGTTGCCTGAAGCGAAACCGAACCATCAATCATCTGGTAAGCGGTTTTCAAAGCGAGGTCATAACTCATCCCTTTTGCCTGGAATCCCGCTACAATGCCATCAATCCGTTGCTGAACTGCGGGATCAAACTGATCCAGATGAGGTACAAGATTTGCGCGATGGCCTACACTATCCCTTGTAAGAAATGTTGAAATCATTGCTACACCAAAAGAACCACCAAGCTGCCTGAACATGCCTGAAAATGCAGCACCCTGGCCGATTTCAGCACCTTTCAATGTGGAAAGCGCCATAGTGGAAATAGGAACAGATAAAAATCCGAGCCCCACAGCGCGCACCATCAGCACCCAGTAAAAATCATCGCCACTGGTATGCGGTGTCATTATTTTATAAGTCATTACACTGTACACAAAAAATATGGTCATGCCCAGGGCAATCAGGTATTTCTGTGAAATGCCTTTCTGAATCATCTGCCCTACTATGGGCATCATGAATGCAACAAGGATAGTGCTCGGCACCATCAGCATACCAGATTGCTGTGCATCCCATCCGAGAATACTTTGTGTGTATAGTGGAATTATAAAAGTGGATCCGAATAATCCAAAACCCTGAACGAATGAAAGTATTACACCCATTCGCAGGTTGGCATTTTTCAACACTTTTAATTCTACGATCGGATACCTGTAGGTCACTTCCCTCCAGATGAAAAAGAAAATACCGAGAACAGCAACCACCGTCAATGAAATAATCAGGCTACTGCTGAACCAATCACCTTCCTGCCCTTTTTCAAGAATATATTGCAAAGAACAAACTGCGGCAGTAAGAAGTGCAATTCCCAGCCAGTCCACCTGGCTCGCCGGTCTTTTTTCTCCATACTTCGGACTACGAACAAACTGAAGTGTGAGCAATGCCGCGATCACACCTACAGGAATATTAATGTAGAAGATATAAGGCCAGGAAAAATGGTCAACAATATACCCGCCTAAAGGTGGGCCAAGCGTAGGACCAATGATCACGCCAACCACATATATAGCCTGCGCCATTGCACGTTTTTCCGGTGGATAACTTTCGGTTATGATTGTCTGTGAGGTAACCAGAAGAGCACCGCCACCGAGGCCCT
>JAATGW010000812.1 GCA_015654495.1 Chitinophagales bacterium | reverse complement strand
TCAGTTCAGTCTTCGTAAGTAACTACCATCGAAGGTCTTTCAGAAAATGGAGATCACCCGGTGCAACAGGCCTGGGAAGAAGTTGATGTTCCGCAATGCGGTTATTGCCAGGCGGGACAGATTATGACTGCGGCTGCATTGCTCAAAAGAAAGCCTAAACCTACTGTGGCAGAAGTGGAGAACACAATGCACGCAAATATTTGCCGCTGTGGAGCTTACCACCGCATTCGCGAAGCTGTTATTGTTGCAAGCAATAAAATCTGAAAATTATGTCAACAGGATTTCAACCAGGCAGAAGAAATTTTCTGAAACTATCCGCATTTGCCGGTGGCGGACTTATTCTTGGTTTCAGCTGGAGCGATGCAGAAGCTGAATCAGCAGGTATTATGAATGCTTCCCGTTTTGCAGGAAGCATTTCGTTTAACAACTATCTGTCGATTGCAACAGATGGTGCAATAACCATCATGTCGCCTAACCCTGAATTAGGTCAGAATATAATGACTTCCTTTCCGATGATTGTTGCTGAGGAACTGGATGCAGACTGGACCAGGGTTAAATCGGTTCAGGCCCCATTAGATACAAAAGCTTTCGACCGTCAGTTAACCGGCGGTAGTGGTGCAGTGCCGCATTCATGGAAAAGGCTTCGCCAGGCGGGAGCTACAGCCAGGGAAATGCTTATAACGGCAGCGGCCAAACGCTGGAATGTGCCGGTCAGCGAACTCACAACTGAAAACGGAGTCGTAAAGCATTCCGGTACCGGAAATAAGGCGACTTATGGCGAACTCGCGGAAGAGGCATCCAAACTGCCGGTACCAACTGATGTGAAGCTGAAGGAAGTAAAGGATTTCAAACTGATAGGTACCGCAGTAAAAAACCTGGAAAATAAAAAGATCATTACGGGCAAGGCAGGTTTCGGACTGGATTTTTACCGGGAAGGAATGGTATTTGCGAGTATCCAGCGCCCGCCTGCTTTCGGAAGTAAAATCAGATCCCTTGACACTGATGCGGCTAAATCAATGCCGGGAATTATTGATGTTGTAAAGTTTGGTAATAATGTAGCCGTTGTTGGTAATTCAACCTGGGAGGTTTTTAAAGCGAAGAAGGCTTTGAAAATTGACTATGAGAGTGATGTGAAGCCCGAGAGTACATCAGATCACAATGCTAAGTTCATTGAAATGATGAGCAGTGACAAAGCTACTGTTCGCCGTAAAGATGGAAATGTTGAAGCAGCTTTCGCCTCTGCTTCAAAAATTATCCGGAATGAATACCAATGTCCCTTTGTAGCACATAGCCCCATGGAGCCCATGAATTTTTTCGCACATGTGCGTGAAGATGGAGTGGAACTTGTTGGGCCTACTCAAACACCGGCCAGCGCGCGTACAGCAGTAGCCAAACTGTTAAGCATACCCGAAGACAAAATTACGGTTGAAATAACGAGGTTAGGTGGTGGTTTTGGCCGCAGGTTAAAATTTGACTATGTGGTTGAAGCAGCCGAACTATCGTCAATAATAAAAAAACCGGTGAAAGTAGTTTGGTCTCGTGAAGATGATACCATGGGTGGAAGTTACCGGCCCTCTGTCCGTTATCGCTTTGAAGCTGCATTGGATGCCCAGGGTAACCTGATTGGTTACAAACTCCGGGGTGTCGGTATAAATGTTGGAAATTCCACCAGAGAAGATAATTTTCCCAGCGGGGCTGTTGAAAATCTGCTCATTGATTCCGTGGATTACCAGTCTCCGATCACCACTGGAGCATGGCGGGCACCGATTACTAATTTCCTTGCTTTCGCTGAGCAGAGTTTTATGGATGAAGTGGCAAAGGCCGCAGGTAAAGACCCTTTCAGTTTCAGAAATGAGCTTCTTGAAAAAGCAAAAACAAAACCCGTAGGTGCTGTAAAATATAATCCCAACAGATTTCAAGCCGTAATGAAAGAAGTAAAGGAGAGGTCACAATGGGGTCAGAAAAAAGGTGTTTTCCAGGGATTCAGCGTGTATTTTTCGCATGCATCCTATGTTGCGCAGGTAGCAGAAGTTGCGCTCGTAGGTGGGAAACCTGTTGTGAAAAAAGTATATGCAGCCTGTGACTGTGGCGTTGTTATTAATAAATCAGGTGCGGAACAACAGGTAAAGGGAGGAATTGTTGACGGTTACGGTCACGCGATGTTCGGTAAACTGAGTTTTAAAGATGGAATTCCGGAGCAGAATAATTTTCATAATTACAGGCTGGTGCGGATGAAGGAAATCCCGGAGGTCGAAACCTATTTCATTGATAATGGTATTGATCCCACTGGTTTGGGCGAACCGGCATTGCCACCTACAGGAGGCGCCGTCGCCAATGCCATATTTAAAGCAACAGGAAGCCGGTTAAAAAATCAACCGTTTATTGAAGAACCATTATTCAATAAGCCACCCGTTAAATCAAAAGTTAAACAAAGCGGCCCGCTTTCATAAAAAACAGATTTGAAAATAAAACTGCACGAAATTGAGTTCGGATCTGCTGATCCTGAAAAGAGCAGGGAATTTTATCATTCCATTCTCGGACTTGCCACTAATGTCGATCAGCCGGGGCTAAAAGTATTTAATGCCGGTGTCTCCGGGCTCGACTTCAATATGTCCACGCATTTTAGTCCAGGCAAATCAATGACCAGTTTTCTCACTGACGACCTTCAAACGGTAATGGACAGACTGAGTACTGAAAAAATAAAATTTGAAGGTCCGCATCCTTCACACCTGGGTATGATCAGTATAGAATTCAGGGACCCTGACGACAATCTTATCCGGATCAATCAGGCTACTGAAGATTCACCAGCCTGGTTGAAAGTGTAGTTTGCTGTTTAATTATTTAAATGCTGCAATGTTAAATTTAACTCTCTCGGTTCATAGTTTTTTTTATACGACGCCTGCCCTGCTTATATGCCTTTTCGTTGCTTTGATGATGCTGGCCACATACAGGTGGGGTATTTATTTCAAAAGGAAGTATCTCAAAAAGTATACTGAGTCTGATGGTCTTGGACCGATAGAAGGTTCGATGCTTGGGTTACTTGCCCTGATACTCGCCTTTACTTTTGGAATGGCAGGTGATAAGTATAACACGCGACGAAGTATTATTATTGATGAAGCTAATTGTATCAGTACAGCCATATTGCGCACCGACCTCTATCCTGATAGTATCCGTAGTGAATTCAGAAGCTATTTCAGAGACTATCTGGAAGCCAGGATCAGTTATTATAATGATGGAATAAATGAAGAAGCAGTTGACTCTATGCTCGCCCTGACACAGATTCATTTCAACAAGATCTGGAAGCTTGCAATAAGGGAAGTGATTGCAGATAATTCTGAAAGGACCACTCAGATAATCCCCGCTCTTAATGAAATGAACGATATTACTACAAAAAGGGATATGGCAAGAATTTCTACAATTCCTGAATCTATCTGGTTTCTGCTCTTTATACTCACATTATCAGCCAGTTTTATTTCGGGGTATGGATCAAAAACAGGTAAGGTCGATTGGGTGCTGGTGGTAGGATTCGTGTTGATGACTGCGATGACAATTTTTATCATCCTCGATCTCGATCGTCCCCGCAGAGGTATAATCACTCTTGCAAACGCAAATAACAGAATCGTTGATTTGCGCGGTATGCTAAAATAACCTTGTCGTTTTAACTCATAAAAATGACGGAAGAGTCCTCCGGGGCTTTTGTTGATGATTCAGGAAATGCGTTTTCGCCTTGCGAAAAAAAGTATAACTGATAACGACCTGTTTCAGCAGATATAACCTCGTCTCATTTAGCGACAGCCGCTTTATCTTTGCACAAAAAGCATGGCAGAGAGATTAAGAAGCCTGTCCATATATGCTGCCAAATGTGTTAGCGGAACTTTGACGGTATTTTTAATTTCCTCTCTTATTAACTACAAGGACCTTACCTGGGCACTCATATCGGTAATTCTTGTACTTTCTCCCGATGGCAAAGATTCAGTATCGCTTGCCGTTACACGAATAAAAGCAAATATTGTTGGTGCAACAGTTGGTCTCTTATGTCTCTTAATCGCTCCCGTTAATATGTGGCTGGTATGTCTTGCTGTCACTATCGCTCTTTGTCTTTGTTATCTTTTTAAACTGGACACCGGTGCCAGATCCGCATTGGCTGCTACAATCATAATTATGTTACACCCCGAAGGGCAGCATGTTTGGGACACTGCGCTTGAACGTGTAATAGCCGTGCTCGCGGGATGTTTACTTGCGCTGATTATAACTTTTGTTTTTCATTTCCGTGATAAGAATATTGCCTTAAAAGATCCACTTACCCAACCGGCACCGGAAAACTCCATCAGGGAATAAATTGGAACAGTTGCTTCTTTAAAAGAATTACTTATCCGCATGATTCATAACCGCTACCGGGTATGATAAGAAATTACCGGACAACAACCTATCCATTCTCCATCTTATAACTGGCTGTCACCAAAAAAATAAATAATTAGTTATTGTTTTACAATAAATAATTATATGTTTGTGATATAATACTGATTTCTCAGGGGGATGGATAAACCTGACATTCCCGGCATATAACTGATCATAACCTGCACGGATAGCCGGTAAACATTTTTTACAGGTGAATGAATTCTATTGTTCTGACTTTAAAAAATTGATATGAACCGACTTGAGCTAACAGATCTGAGTAAGCAATACAAAGATGGTCATAAAGCGCTTGACAGCGTTTCACTTACCATTGGCAATGGAATGTTTGGTTTGCTTGGCCCGAACGGCGCAGGTAAATCCACATTGATGAAAACTATTGCCGGCCTGCAGAAACCTGACCATGGTACTGTTTTTTTTAACGGGGAAAATGCCGTTGAATCTCCTTTCATTATAAAAAAGCAGCTTGGTTTTTTGCCGCAGGACTTTGGTGTGTACAAAGGAATTTCTGCCTACGATCTGATGATGCATATCGCTGTGCTGAAAGGCATCGTGCATAAAGATGTGCGTAGAAAGCAGGTGATTGCACTGCTTGAAAAAACAAATCTCTGTCAATACAAAAATAAAGCTGTGTCGGATTTTTCAGGAGGTATGAGGCAACGCTTTGGTGTAGCACAGGCATTGCTGGGAAATCCGAAAATTGTTTTACTGGATGAACCGACAGCAGGTCTGGACCCGGAAGAAAGAAACCGCTTTAATAATCTGCTCAGTGAACTCGGCGAAGATATTATTATACTTCTTTCCACTCATCTGGTTGAAGATGTAAAAAATCTCTGTGAGAATATGGCGGTTATGCAAGGGGGTAAGATTGCAGCAACAGGACGATCAGCAGATTTTGTAAGTTCAATGGAAGGACAGGTCTGGCAGAAGATGATCGATAAAAAAGAAAGGATGGATTATGAAAATAAGTACCGGGTGATATCCTCACAATTATTCGCAGGAAAACTAAAACTGAGGATACTCTCTGTTGCCGATCCTCTTAATGGTTTTGAATTGGTTAACCCGGTTCTTGAGGATATTTATTTCACAATTCTGAATAGAAAGAACTGACACATGAAAGCATTTTTAGGTTTTGAATATGCATTCTATTTTAGAAAGCCCTGGTTCTATATCGGCCTGGCTGCTATTGCAGGAATTGGTTTTTTTGCCGGTTCTGCACTTAGTTTCAGTGTATCCCCCGATATTTTCAGAAATGCCCCATACACAACCACGCAGATGCTGGGTCTGCTTAGTCTTATCTGCATTTTTATCGCAACACCCTTTGCTGCACAGGTTTTGTTCCGCGATAATGAAAGCCGTTTCAATCTCATTCTGTATTCAACGCCTGTAAGTAAATCAACCGTATTGCTGAGCCGTTTTCTTGTAGTTGCAGGTATTGTATTTCTTGCCTTTACAATATTAACGGCCGGATATGCAGCTGCGCAGTTTTGTAAAGCGGGGAGTACCGGTTTCAGCAGCTTTAATATCCGGAGTTATTTATCTCCATTTCTTAAACTGTGTATACCGAACGCTTTTTTTTGTACTGCTATTATATGCGGGATTGCATGGATGACCCGAAACAAACTCCTTGTTTATATATCCGGATTGTTCATCTATATTTTTTATATGGCAGCTATGCTTTTTTCACGGTCTCCGATGATGGCAGGCAGCCTTCCTCCTGATCCCGCTGCAATGCAGGCTTCGTCAATACTCGATCCATTCGGACTTTCCGCTTTTTTTCAGCAAACTGCCGGATGGTCCGTAACGGAAAGAAATGAATCGCAGGTTTTGTTAAAGGGAAGCCTTCTGCTGAACCGGATTTTATATTCAACACTATCATTGATTGTATTATACGGAGGATATCTGCTTGCAGATTTCAAACCCCGTAACAGAATCGGAAAACCGGAACTTAAACATGCGGAGATAAAAATGCAAGGCCATCAGCAGATACCCACTGTTAAAGTTGATATGGGCGGTCCTAGATATCATCTTGCGACAATAGTTGGTTTTGTAAAAACTGATCTTAAAGTGGTTTTTAAAACTGTTTCATTTCTCCTGATACTAATTGGCTTTGCATTTTTTATTTCAATGGAAATCTATAGTGAAATAGATAAGGGGATACGGTTGCCTGAAAACTATGCAAGTTCCGCATTGATGGCAAACAGGATCATCAGTGCATTTCCGGAACTCTGCATTCTTGTATTGTTATTTTACAGCAGTGAGATAATGTGGCGCAGCCGCATGGCAGGATTTGATACAATTGAAAATGCTACTCCGGTGTCCCCCGTGGCGCAAATCCTTTCGAAATGGTTCTCGCTGAATATGATAATCCTGGTATTGCTCAGCTGGCTGATCATCATCGGTATTATTTTTCAGTTCCTCTACTCCTATAAGCATATCGATATAAAACTTTATCTGGATCTGTATTATCTCACTGCATTCCCGCTGATGATGAGTGCAGGAATTATGGTTTGTATCCAGACTTTAATTGCAAACCGATATGCGGGACTTGTAGCTTCTGCGATTATTATTCTTCTTACTAACTCCGGTATGGGGAGAATGATTGGCTTAAGGGATCCTTTGATCCGTTTCCATTCCGCTTTCAGTACAAGGTTCAGTGAAATGAACGGCTGGGGAAATTATTTAAATGCTTTCAACCTGAGAATGTTATTCGCATTATCCGCACTATTGCTGATTACCGGACTTGTATTAATTTTCAAAGGGGTACTGAGTAATCGGTTACAGAAACTTTTTTTGATCGCATTGGTTCCGGTGCTGGCGCTTATGGTATTGACCGGTTTTTCTTTTAAAAAGAAATCAATTGCGCTCAGCAAACAGGAACTTCTGAGCTGGCAGGAAAATTATGAAAGGAAATATAAAAAGTTTTGGGAACTGCCGCAGCCGGTAGTAACTGATGTTGACGCAGCAATTGAGTTGTTTCCCGAAAAAGACCGATATAACGTGACAGGTTTTTATATCGTTCAGAATAAAACAGAAAAGCCAATTGACAGTATTTTACTTTATGTAAAAAATGAACTGGAATTTAATGCAGATCAAACCATTTCTCATTCTGCTCTGATGATTGCAGATGAAAAATCATTCGGACATTATTGGTACAGACTTACTAAATCTTTACTGCCGGGCGATACAATGACTATCCGCTTTTCTTTTTCCTACAGGTGGACCGGGTTTGTGCCACACGATCCGTTTAATTCGATTTTGAGAAACGGATCTTTTATGCGTATCAGCAGGTATTTTCCTGCATTCGGTTATCAGCAGGATAACGAGATAACAGATCAGAATGAAAGATCAATGCGCAGGCTCGCGTTACAGCAAACAACTATGAAACTTGATTCGCCGCGCAAAATGGAGCATGATTTTATCAGGCTGAACCTGGTAGTTTCAACAAATGCTGAACAAAAGGCGATAGGCATTGGAGAATCGGTTAATACATGGACAAAAGAAAACAGAAATTACTTCAGATATGTTTGCAATGAACCTATACCATTCCGCTTTGCCATTTCTTCAGCAGAATACGAGGTATTTGATTCAACATATGAGGGCAGGAATATTGAAATTTATTATCATCCTGCGCATAAAGAAAACGTCGGTCACCTTTTTGAAAATGTAAAAAAGACATTGGATTATTGTGAATTAAATTTTAGTCCTTATCCTTTCAAAACAATCCGTTTCGCGGAAATCTCCGCCTTCACGCGTGGCTTTGCTGCGACTGCTTATCCTGCCACTATTTTTATGACGGAGGATATGGTATTTCATTCAAACATCAAAGGCGATAAGCAGCAGGATGTAATCAATGAACTTGCCGGGCATGAACTGGCGCATACCTGGTGGGGTAATAAGGGAATTGTTCCCGATGTTCGTGAAGGCTGTACAATCTTAACTGAAACACTGGCGATGTATACTGAAATGATGCTTGTGAAAAAAATGTACGGCAACAACCGGTTAATAGAAAACGTGCGGATGCACACAGGAATTTACCTGGATGGCAGAGGCTATGGTACAGAAAAGGCCTTGATATATTCTGATCCCGAGGATAGGCATTTAAGCTATTCTAAGGGTACGGTTGTAATGTATCAGCTGGCTAACCTGATAGGTGAAGAGAAAATAAACCTGGCCCTTAAAAATCTTTTACAGAAATTCAGGTATCCGGCACCGGTACCCATTGCCTCGGATTTACTGACTGAATTGCGGGCTGTTAGCGACAGCAGTGTATCCGGAAGAATTGATGATCTTTTTTCTCATGTCATCACCTATGAGTTCCGCTTAAAAAATAAATCGGTAACAAAATCAGGAAATGGGTACCGACTTGCATTGTCGATCGAAGCCGAAAAAATCAATGGTGACAACGGAAAAATAAGTAAGTCTGTATTCAGCGATTCGCTGGGGATTGCGATTATTTCAGGCGACAAAGTAAAATATGTGATAGTTTCTGTAGTGAACGGTACTGGCGTAATTCAGTCTGAAATTGATTTCAAGCCGGAAAAATTATTGTTTGATCCTAATGAAATGTTTCTTAAATCAAATTCATCCAATTCCGTGACTCTTCAATAGGCAAATGATTTTCTTTTGTTTATTATCGGGCAAGTGATTTCGCCCGGTGTTGCATTCCCCATTCCAGCATTTTATCAACAACATCTGCCAGCTGCTGGGCAGAATCAGTGAGCTCATATTCCACTGTCACCGGTATGCTGTCATAGACGGTCCTTGTTACAATTCCATTCACTTCTAGGTCTTTTAGTTCCTTTGAAAGCATTCTTGGTGTGATATTCGGAATGTTTCGTTGAATTTCGGTAAACCTCTTTTTATTGAAGAGGAGTGTGCCAATAATCGGCATTTTCCATTTACCGCTGAAAACATTCAAAGTATCATTTATTGCCAGAACATACTGTATCGGACAGGATTTAACGTCTCTGATACTTATTGATTTTCTCATCATCCTGATTTTTTGAAGGCACTATACTTGAGTATACCAGTATACAAAAGTATACTACTACATAAAGTATAGCAAAGCTAGGTAAATTTGCAGTCATTAATCGCATTATCAACAAAAATTAAAATCATGATTTTAGTAACAGGAGCAACGGGGCATTTTGGAAAGGCAACAATTAATTTCCTGCTGAAAAAGGGCGTATTGCCCACCGAGATTGTTGCATTGGTACGTGATGAAAACAAAGCGGCTGATCTGAAAGCAAAGGGTATTGAGATCAGGAAGGCAGATTATCACCAAAAGGATTCTCTCGTAAAAGCTTTTGAAGGGATAGACAAACTGTTATTTATTTCTTCTTCGGATATTAGTGATCGCACTGTTCAGCATAAGAATGTAATAGATGCCGCTGTAAGTGCCGGTGTAAAGCATATAATTTATACAAGTTTTGCACGTAAAAATGAAACGGCTGGTTCTCCGATTGCAGCCATTGGCAGTTCTCACCTTGAAACGGAAAAAGCGCTGAGAGCAAGTGGTATTCCTTTTACAATTATGCAGAACAGTTTATATACTGAAATGCTTCCCATGTTCCTGGGTGAAAAAGTTCTTGAAACCGGTGTATTTCTTCCAGCAGGAAATGGGCATGCAACTTTTACTGACCGGCTGGATATGGCAGAAGCAGCAGCATCTATTCTTGTTTCGCGTGGCCATGAGAATAAAGAATACCTGATTGCGAACAATGAAACATATACGCTGACCGATGTCGCTTCGGTTTTGAGTGAACTCTCAGGAAAAGAAGTTAAGTACCTGAGTCCGTCGCTGGAAAACTATACCGAAACCCTAATTGGAGCAGGTTTGCCGGCTGAGTATGCAGGGCTGTTTGCCGGATTCAGCGAAGCCATCCGGCAGGGTGAATTTGAAACGGTGGATAATACCCTGGAGACATTGATCGGAAGAAAACCAACAAGTTTAAAGGAGTCTCTGAGCAGGATATATGTTTAAGGAGGCAGTAGGCAGTAGGCAGTAGACGGTAGGCAGTAGAAAACAGCCGGCGCTTGGAGATTTAATGCCTAAGCATTCTTATCTGTTATAGTTACTGTTTGTGTTTCTGTTTCTCGCTTCTTCCTCTTCCTCTTTCTCTTGCTCTTTCAGGCAGTAGGCAGTTTCACTATTATGCGACGCCAATCTTTTAATGAAAAATAACTTGAATATTTAAACCAGTGACCAGGAGGAAGCAGGTTAGAAAAATCAGTTATGATTAATTTTAGTGTATAGTTTTTCCGCCGGGAAGGCGGAATGACGGGATGTCAAAGAAATACACGATATT
>JAATGW010000418.1 GCA_015654495.1 Chitinophagales bacterium | reverse complement strand
TTCCTGTTGATCGGTCATGGAAAATCCTGTGCTGGCTGGTCAGGATACTGGAGTTTACAGGGAACCTTCGATAGTTAGCTTTCAGCGTTCAGAGCAATGCGCAATTTTGCGCTTCTTGCCCGGGGGTTGGTATTGATCTCTTCCACAGAGGGAAGTATTGGTTTTCTTGTGATGAGTGTAAAGGGGCTGCTGTTACGCTTTCCATATACCTCATCTGTTACAGGTTCGGTTATGCTTCCGTGTTTAAAAAAATGTTTCACAATCCTGTCTTCAAGACTATGAAACGCTATCACGGCCATGCGACCTCCTGGTTTTAATAATGCCGGCACCTGCATGAGCATTTCTTCCAGCGCACCAAACTCATCATTCACTTTAATCCGCAAGGCCTGGAAAACCTGCGCGAAATATTTATTCGGATTTCCTTTCACACATTCAGCAACTGCATCTTTAAACTGATGTATCGTTTTCAGCGGAAGGCTTGTACGTTTCAGAACAATTGTCCTTGCAAGCGTTTTCGAATTTGTGACCTCACCATATTGTTCAAAAAGTTTATGCAGCTCTCCTTCTCCCAATTCTTCCAAAAGCGTTGCTGCAGTAGTTTTTGTCCGCAGGTCCATCCGCATATCCATCGGCGCATCAAAGCGAATCGAAAAACCTCTTGATGCTTCATCAAACTGGTGACTGCTTACACCGAGATCCGCCAGAATTCCATCGACGGGTATGGATCGGTGAAACTTTAGAAAGCGACCGACATGCCTGAAATTCTCCGGAACGAAAATCACTCTCGGATCTGCCGGCAGATTTTTTCTGGCATCCTCATCCTGATCAAATACGATCAGCTTTCCATCTTCACTTAACTCAGATAAAATCCCCTTGCTATGCCCGCCACCACCAAAAGTGCAATCCACATAAATCCCTGCGGGGTTAATAGCAAGTCCGTCGAGCACTTCCTTCAACATCACCGGAACATGATATACTTCCGGCCCAAGATTCTGTTCTCCCTGTTCAGGCATAAGCAGCGGTTCGGCGGTTAATTATTCGGCCTGGCCATTACCTGCGCCGCCAGACTGCTGAACTTTTCCGGTGAAATCGCATCAAAGAACTGCTGGTATATCGCTTTATCCCAGATTTCAATCTTGGTCACTGCCGATACAAGAACAATGTCTTTCTCAAGACCGGCATGATCCATCAGATTTTTTGGAACCAGCAATCTGCCCGCACTATCCAGTTCCAGACCTATGGCTCCGTTCAGAAAATACCGTCTGAATTCCCTCACCTCAGGTTCAAAATCGTTCAGCTTACTGATATTTTCGAAAATCGGGGCCCAGGCTGAAATGGGATAAAGCGTCAGGCATTTTTCAAACCCTCTGTTGATAACAAATTGCGTATTCTCTCCTTCCTTCAGCTGTTTTTTTATGCCAGCCGGAAGCAGAAACCTACCTTTAGGATCTAAAGTGGCCTCAAATTCACCGAGAAAACCAATCATTTACAAAGGATTACAAAAACTGAACCATTATTCACACAAAATAACACATTTTCCCACTTTACTTTCCAAATTCCTTTTTTTTAATTTTTCCACAACAGGAATTGAGGGTGGGTATAGCTTTCAGACCAAAAGAGTTTTTATTAAGTGGATAGGCTTGATTCGTTGTGGAAAACATGTGATCCTGCAGGTATTAAATGTGGATTCAGGAAGCTTTTCTATTCAGTCACGATAATTTTATCTTTGAAAAAACAGCAGTTAGCTGTTCATTATATGCACCCATCGCAACTTTCAGTAAAGGATTTTACTTATGAATTACCTGAGGAGCGGATCGCCAGGTTTCCGCTGGAACAGAGAGACGCCTCAAATTTGCTGATATACATGAGCGGGATTATTGCCGAAGACGGATACAGCAATCTTTCAAATTATCTGCCTGCCAATTCAGTTCTCGTTTTTAATAATACCCGGGTGATACCTGCAAGGCTATTGTTCAGAAAACCCGAAGGAGGTATTATTGAAATTTTTCTTCTGGATCCGGTTACGGAAAATCCCGGTATAGCAGGAGCGCTGGAAAAAAAAGAATCGGCATCATGGAAATGCCTGATTGGGGGCGCAAGCAAATGGAAACATGGATACAGACCTGAAATCAGTGTAAGAGATAAGGAAGAAATCATTTCTCTGAAAGCGGAAATAACCGAAAGACTGGCTGATGCATTTATCGTTCGTTTTACCTGGTCGCCACCGGAAAAAACATTTTCTGAAATCCTGGACATTACTGGTATTACCCCTTTGCCACCTTATCTTAAAAGGGCGCCGGAATCGGATGATAAATTAAGGTATCAAACCCTTTTTGCGAAATGGGAAGGTTCAGTAGCAGCCCCTACAGCAGGCCTGCATTTTACCGAAACCATTTTTGAATCTTTGAAGGCAAAAAATATTGAATCCCTTTTTCTGACTTTGCATGTTGGAGCAGGAACATTCAAACCTGTGAAGTCAGAAACGATGGCTGGTCATACCATGCATGCTGAATGGATGGAAGTTGATCTGCCAACAATTATTCAGCTCGCTGAGAACGAAGCGAGGGTTTTTGCAGTAGGCACCACCTCGCTACGTACGCTTGAAAGTTTATATTGGATGGGAGTAAAGTGCTTAGAGGACCCCTTCATTCTTTCTGAAGCATTGGATATAAAGCAATGGGAAGTGTATGATGATTTACCTAATCAGTATTCAAAAAAACAAGCCCTGGAAGCGCTGATAGCCTGGCTTAAAGAAAACCAAATTACCAACATGATAATAAAGACGGGAATTTTAATTGCACCCGGATATAAATTCAGAATGATCGAAGGTCTTATTACCAATTTCCATCAACCACAGTCAACATTATTATTGCTTGTAGCTGCACTGGCTGGTAATGATTGGAAACGCGTTTACCAATACGCAATTGACAATGGATTTCGTTTTCTGAGTTACGGTGATGGCTGTTTGATATTTAAAACTGAACAGAAATAATTTTCATCAGCTATGCTTTATCCGTCCGAAAAACCAGGTCTTCAAAAAAAATATCAAATATCGAGATTCTGGAAAAGCTGCGACCAGCCTGAATTTCAGATTGATGAACGTGATTAAAGTGACTGAGTTTTTTCTTTTGCATGAAGCTCTCCATATTTACACGATCTTTCAGCTGGTACACCATACTCCGTTTATAATATAATAATCAATAGTAATGTCGGGATCAGAAAAATATTTTGATCAGGTAAATTTTGAAAAAGAAGATTTTACAATAGATCCAATTGCAACAGGTGAATATGACCAGTGCATTTTTTCAGCTTGCAATTTTGCGAATGTTGATTTAACGGGGATCCGTTTTATTGAATGTAGTTTTAAGGGATGCAATTTCAGCATGACGATAATGAAACAAACCTCGCTGCAGACCGTGGTTTTTGAAGATTGCAAACTAATAGGGATTCATTTTGATGATTGCAATAAATTTCTTTTTACGGTTGTTTTTAAAACCTGTGTTATCAATCATTCCAGCTTTAGTAATATTTCTATGAAGCAAACTGTTTTCAGAAATTGTAATCTGAAAGAATCTGATTTTTCAGGTTCAGATTTAAGTTCTTCTGTTTTTGATCAATGCGATCTTCATTCTGCGATTTTTGAAAATTCCAATCTTGAGAAAGCCGACTTCAGCACTGCCTTTAATTTTTCGATTGATCCGGTAAAAAATAAAATCAGGAAGGCAAAATTCTCCATGCATGGGCTTCCCGGTTTGCTGGAAAAATACGATTTACGTATTGTGCAATAACCGGGTCCGGGCGGGCTAATAGAGATTCAACCGTTGAAAACTACACCGGGTTAAAACCAGGCGCTATAGATTGCACCGTTCCTACGGAACTAAAAAACCGAAATTGTATTGGCTGTTTATTTCGTACTTCGGCCTTCGGCCTTCGTACTTCTTACCCGGGGCTTGCGCCCTGGGCTATTGTCTTACGTCCTTTCAGGACTAAGAAACCCAATTGTATTGGCTGTTTTGCCTTTTACTTCTTACTTCGGCCTTCCTACCCAGGGCTTGCGCCCTGGGCTATTGTCTTACGTCCTTTCAGGACTAAGAAACCCAATTGTATTTGCTGTTTTGCCTTTTACTTCTTACTTCGGCCTTCGGCCTTCGTACTTCCTACCCAGGGCTTGCGCCCTGGGCTATTGTCTTACGTCCTTTCAGGACTAAGAAACCCAATTGTATTGGCTGTTTTGCCTTTTACTTCTTACCTCTAACTTCTCACCTCTTACTTCAAATGGTACCGTTTTTTTCACCGTACCGGGAATCTATACTAATTGTATTATTGGTGTTTCAATTTTATTCAACAGGGTGTACATGAATGGGAAAACGAGGGTAAAGGGAAATATTGAGTTGCAGTGCAGGTTTGAGATGCAGGAGCGGGCGCTGGAAGTAATCGCAAGGGAGCTGAATGAAAATATGATTCAGTCTCTCTGTCTGGCAAAACTGCAACTGGGTAGCCTGGAAAAATCTTTGGGCAACAGAGAGCAGAAAAAGATCAGGGAAACCGGCAGGATTTTGTACAATGTTATCCAGCATCTGAAAACGGTGATAAAACAGGCAGTACCTGAGGAAATAATAAAATCAGGATTTATCTGGGGCATCGCCAAAGAACTGGAACAGAAAGAGCAGTTGCATGGAAATAAGGTGATATTAAGGATCAAAGGGAAAGCACCGGAAATTTCCGCGTCGGATGAATTGCTGATCTTTTGTATAGTTCAGGAGATAATAAATGATAATTTTAGTTCAACTGAACAATTGGATGAAATTATTATCAGTTGCACACAACGGAAAATAGGAATCAGGATCAGCAAAATCAGCAATGACAGCAAATCGATAAAAGTAGCAGATGGTGTAACCACGAAACTGAAACAACTGAATGGCACTCTGGATTTGAAATCAGGGAGGAAGAATTTTTCTTTACAAATTAATATCGAACTATAATGGCAGCTATCGCGTTAGTAGACGATCATGTTGTGCTTCGAAGAGGACTTGCAAGTCTTATCCGTGAAATCGGTTATACGATCGCGTTTGAAGCCGATAATGGTGATGGTTTTATCCGCAAGCTTGAAACAGGTCCGGAGCCCGATCTTGTATTGATGGATATTAATATGCCTGGAAAAGATGGTTATCAAACCACACTTTGGCTGAAACAAAACAGGCCAAACATAAGGGTACTGGCATTGAGTATGCTTGATGATGAAACCGCCATTATCAGAATGCTGAAGAATGGTGCAAGAGGATATATTCTGAAGGAATGTGAACCTGCGGAATTAAAAACCGCAATCGATGATGTGTTGCAGAAAGAATTTTACTATTCCGACCTTGTAACAGGCAGGCTTGTAAACAGCGTTCATCGTTTGGAGAATGATGATCCTGATAAAAAAAGATTGCTCCGGCTGACAGAAAAAGAAATTCAGTTTCTTAAGCTCGCTGCCACGGAACTCACCTATAAAGAAGTGGCCAGTGAAATGAAATTAAGTCCAAGAACAGTTGATGGTTACCGAGATATTCTTTTTGAAAAACTTGGTGTAAAAACGAGGGTCGGGCTTGCCATATATGCAATCCGGCACGGTATTGTTCCCATCTAGCGCTATGTTAGCCGTAAATTGTCAATTGTCTCAATATCGTTTATTACATCTGCGACTACGGAAAGAATTTGAACCTTAGATAGGTTACATAGAAAACTCCAGACCTTGAACCACGAACAGCAGTGCGAACTATTAAGGTCTTAGACTTCAATACCAGGGAGAAAATCATCCGTCATTTCATATTTAACATGACGCTAGGTTGCCCGAAGGATAATACTGGTTCCTCCACCGGGTGAGGATTTTATTTCTATATCATAATTAATCTGATCGGCTCTTTCTTTCATGTTCTTTAAACCATAGCCTTCCGTTTCTGCATTTACATCAAACCCTTTTCCATTATCTTTTATAATAAGACAAGGCCGGCCCTGGCTGCCAGACTGTATTGCATAACCGAATTTATCCGCTTCGGAATATTTAACGGTATTGTTAAATGCTTCCTTCAGGATAAGATATAAATTTCGTTTTACATCTTTCTTTAAATGCATAGAGGAAATCTCGGGAGCTATGTTCTTTTCCAACTCAATCCTTCGTGCCTGAGCAAGCGTTCCTGCAAACTGGTCAAATCTTGCAATAACATCGCCAACTGTATCCATCTTGTCATTTAAAACCCACATCAGATCCCTGACACTGATAATGGCATTCTGTGTTTGCTCTTTGATTTGTTGCAGGTATCCTGTATCTCCTGGTTTCGAGAGACTCAGGTTGGTAAAAACTTTTATGCTGTTCAGTGTACTTCCGATATCATCATGCAGATCACCGGCAATCTTCCGTCGCATTTTTTCTTCCCTTTTCAATTGAGCAATCCGGTTCAGATAGATGCCATAAAGAACGCCGGCTAAAATCAATAGGATCGAAGCTTTAAACCACCAGGTCTGAAACCAGCGCGGCTGTATATGAAACTGCATACGGATCTGATTGGTTCCAAAACTTCCGTCTTCCTGCCTGTACCTGATGCTGATAGAATAGTTGCCATAGGAAAGAGCACTGAGCGTTATTGTATTTGTTTCATCAACATCTATAAAATCTTCCTGTAATCCATCTATCCTGTAGCTGAATCTGATCTTCTGATTTTTTGCAAAACTTAGTGCAGCCAGGTGCATTGTTACTATTCTGGTCCCCGCAGGTAGAGTCTGCTCATTCCAGCTTAGCCTGTTGATTACATTCCTGGAATTGCCGGTATAGTATTCAATTTTATAACAATAAACCGGAAAATGATCCAGTTTTGTCCGCACTTTATCCAGTTCAATTTCAGTGAAGCCGTTAATTCCTCCAAAATAGAGCCGGTTTCCAATCTGCAGGGAGCCTTTTTCATCAAATGAATTATCCTGTAAGCCATCTTCAATAAAATAATTGGTGCACTCCTTTGAATTGACCTGCACCCGCGAAAGACCGCTATTTGTACTTACCCATATTATGCTGTCATTCTCCGGAAGAATGCTGTATACAACATTATTACAAAGACCGTCTTTCTCGGTTATATATTTCCATCGTCCGTCTGTTTTACTGATTGAGTTAAGACCTCCACCAAAAGTGCCAAACCACAGTTCGCGACCATCATCCACCATATCAAAATAGATATCCTTATTAAAACCGGAATCAGAATTCCGGCTTGGATCATATGCAATTACTTTTTTTACAGTATCAGTTTTTGTATCAAATAATGCAATAGAATTATCCATCAGTAACCAGAGATTTCCATCACGGTCTTTACGGAGATTATGAATGTGATTCTCCGGCAAACCTGCGGAACGATCCTTACCATTTTTAAATTGCAGGATGCTGTGATTCTGACGATCCCAGCGGAATAGTCCTTCCCGTTCTTCACTTGCCCAATAGGACACAGTCTCCTGATGATAGACATTGTTGAAATAATGTTCGATATGATCGCTCCATTCAGGATATCTTTTTAAAAGAGCTTCGCGGGATATTTCAGATGTTTTTGGATTAAAGCCAAACATACCCCGCTGTGTTGCCATCACCCAGAGATCCGGATCGATAGGTTCGAGGTGATGTACAGTACCCAAAAATTCTGAACCCCGGATACGAATTGTTTTTGCGGAATTCAGATCCGTATGAAAAAGTCCGGTAGTGCCTGTGGCAAAAACTTCATTATCGTTCTTCCGGATCAGAGAGAAAATATGATCCATGGGATCACTTCCAGGAAGGTCACCTGAAAAGTAGCGGAAAAAAGAAGTATCCAGATTCAGCCGTTGCAGTGATGTTGACGTACTTATCCAGAGGTTGTTTTGCGAATCAATCATCAGATGATTGATGCTATTGTCAAGCAAACGGTATTTCTTGTCTTTTTCAGCAGTAAAAATCCGGCTTATTTTCCTTTGCGTATCGAATAAGATGAGTCCTGAATTGGTTGCGATCCAGAACCTTTGATTTTTATCGCGGATTATTCCGTTTATAATCCGTCCTTTAAAAATATTATCAGGATAAAGCTGATCAGCAATCCAACCATTTTCATTAAATCTTCCCCGCACAATACCGGCTGACGTTATCGCATAAACGCTGTCCACACCCTCAGTGTAAAATTCAAAGTACTCACAGGGCCTGTCACCAAAAGCCTGTTTAGTGAGAGGATATTTAGCAACTATTTTCTGATTCCTGGTATCAAAAAAAACTATGCCATAACGTTGAATACCTATTGCGATAAAATGCCCATGCAATGGCCTGATAAAACTGATATCGAGCTCACCTTTAAATTCCGGAATGCTTTGCAGAACCTGGTAATTATCCTCATTATTTTTTTTCCAGGCCAGGTACTCCATGCCCCCAACCCAGGTGGTTCCGGAACTGTCAACATAAATTTTCTTAAACCAGAGGTTGGGCAACTGTGAAGCAAATGGCTGGACCTGGAGATCCGTCAGCACCATTTTTTCTATCCCTGTATTATAACCTGCAAATAAAATGCTGCTGTCATTTCCCTGGGCCATATCCATAAATGCAACACCATTCAGCGATCCCGGGCCAATAGTGTTCTTTTTAAATACTTCAAAATTTCTTCCGTTGAAGCGATAGGCTCCGTCCTGCGTAACTACCCATATAAATCCGTATTTATCCTGGAGGGTTTTGTAGATATTATAAGTCTTCAGACCCTCCCGGAAAGAATAATTCCTGAACAGTAGCTGCTGACCGTTCAGGTGGAGACAGGAAATCATTGCGATCAAAACACCGTTAAAAAACCCTTTGGGCATAGTCTGGATAATGAATAAATTTATCAAAACTGCTCCAATGAAAAAATGGACTATAATTATTCAGATCAATGCTGAAAATAACCTGATATATGATAGCATTTCAGTATTTAACGAATTAGGTAAGGTTGAACCGAACGAACAGGTCAACTACGTGGTGCTTTTTGACGGTATGCCGGATCCAAGATATCCAAAGGCACCTGTAAATCCCGCTGTTTACCGGATGAAATACGGTATGGTATACGGTGAGGCAGAACCTGATCAGATTTTGGAAAATGAGTTTGATAATCTTGCCAATCCCGAAATTCTGAAAGAAGCTTTAACCATTATCAAAAATAAATATCCGGCCGAAAACTATGGGTTCATCTACAAAGGGCATGGTGGTGCCCGCGGTACAGATATAGCTGTTGGCAAGATATTCACCACAAAACTCATGAAAAAACCCGCCGGTACCGAGGAAGAATTGGAAGCTGCACTGGAGAAGCTGGGCGGAAAACAGCAGGAATTCGAGGGCTACACTGAGTTTGATGCAAATGACAATATTATAATGGCCATTTACACCAATAAAAAGAAAGGTGATTGCCTTACCTACAGAGCACTTGGAAAAGTGCTGAAAAGAACCTTTGGTGAAAAAGGACTTG
>JAATGW010000244.1 GCA_015654495.1 Chitinophagales bacterium | reverse complement strand
ACCTTCACCGCGGTTTCATTTAGTACGACATAATGCGAGTCTGCAGGTGTACGTGTGAAATTTGTACCCGCAGCCATTTTCATTGAAAAAAACGGTATAAGATCAGCATCCGCTGCCAATGGCCTCACCATCATCGTTTCACCTTCCATCTTTCCATCCCAGGAATTACTTCCGGTTTGCCCGCCGATGCGTATGATATTTGAACCGGAACGCGCAACGGAGCGTACGCCAGGTTGTTTCAACAGCTCGGCTTTAACTGCTTCATAATGTTCTGCCATTCCGCGCATGAAAAAAGAGAGCACATGTTCTTTATTGTAGCCCAGATCTTTTGAGCGGATATATTGCAGCTGATTGCCGATTACGATCGTGCCCGCAATGAGGATGATCGAAAAAGAGAATTGAATCACCACAAGTATTTTTCTGAACATCACATCACTCACTCTTGCCGAAATTTTTCCCTTGAGGGCTTTGAGTGGTTCGAATGAAGATAGTAACAGTGCCGGGTAGATGCTGGATGCTACCAGCGTTCCCGCCACAGCGGGCAGGATTACTTTCCAGATAGCAGGATTGCCAAAACTGAATTTAAGATCCTTACCGGAAAGCTCATTGTAATAGGGGAGAAGTATATACAATAGCCCCAATGCGAGAATGGTGGCAATTGTAAATAGCACCGTTGTTTCCACGATGAACTGAAGAAAGAGTTGTGTTTTCCCTGCGCCTACAATTTTTCTCAAACTCACTTCTTTGGAGCGCAGCATTGATCTTGCTGTGGAAAGATTCACATAGTTAATACATGCAATCACCAGAATCACCAGCGCAATAATCGAGAACATGCGAACAGTTCCTATACCACCATCAGAACCATCGGATTTATACAGATGAATTTTTGCGAGTGGTTCAAGCATGTAGCCGGCATCGGTGTCGTCGGGTTTGATGCGGAGGTGAATTTTTTCCAGTTTTTTTCCTAATACTGCCAGATCTGTACCTGGCTGCAATTGAACAAATGATTCGTAATTGAACTGATGAAAATCATTATCGATATTCCGGCCTTCTTTATTATCCTTGTACATCAGCGTTGCCAGGAGTTTCATCGGCATGAACATGTCGAACTTTATATAGGTATTGTGCGGAAAGTCCTTCACTACGCCGCTGACAGTAAAGGGCATCTGATCGTCAGCCGTAATTATTTTTCCAATGGGATCATCATTTCCGAAATATCGTTTGGCTGTAGATTCGGTAATCACAACAGACTGATCATCTTTAAATGGCTGTGTGGGATTGCCTTTCAGCAAGGGATAGTCGAAAAGCGAGAAGAGCGAGGGATCTGTAAAAGCCACTCTTTCTTCATTAAAAACTTTATCACCGGATTTGTAGAGTGCGTAGAAACCATTGAAGGTTAAACGCACAAATTCTTTTACTTCCGGTAATTCAGCCTTTGCAAGTTTGGCAATAGGAGCAACGGTATTCGTCCAGATCTGTTTGCTGTCACCCGTGCCGACCATATTTTCGATCTTAAAGATCTCATTGCCTTTTGAATGCCAGGTGTCATAACTTTTTTCGTCCTGTACCCATAACAAAATAAGTACACCTACGGCGAGCCCAACGGTTAACCCGGTAATATTTATAGCCGAATAAAACTTGTTTTTTGTCAGCGAGCGCCAGGCGGTTTTTATGTAGTTCCGGAACATACTAAGTTTTAGGTTATAAGTTGTTAGGTTATAAGTTCAGTTTACTGAAGTTATCCGGAAGGGAAGGGGATGGCCCCGTTTTGGTGTTTTCCGGATATCCTGCGGCATAAAGCCCATCATATCCAGCTGCAATTGTGCCAGAATGGAAAGCCGCCCCGGGAGCGGGTTTTGACTATAAAGTTGGCCCATTAGTGTCCGGAAATGGACAGTGGGTGTACGGTTAATGGCAGGGACGCGATGCATCGCGTCCCTGCCATTAACCTTTCCAAAAATACCTCCGAGGTTTCTAGTCGCCTCGCAACAGCAGCCTTCCGGAAAATGCGTTGACAGGTTTCTGATCCCGGTAAACAATCTCTCCATTTACCCACACAATCGAAATTCCTGACGACAAAGCTTTTGGATCAGAAATAGTAGCATTGTCAATGACTGTTTTAGGATTAAATAAAACCATATCCGCATAGTAGCCGCGGACCAGCATTCCCCGTTCCTGAATGCCGAGATGCTCTGCAGCAAGTGCGGACATTTTATATATTGCCGTTTCGATCGGCATGATCTTCTGCTCACGCACGTAATAGCCCAGCATGCGCGTGAATGCGCCATAACCCCGTGGGTGACGGCCATCAGATCCATCGGAACAAAGATTAGTATGATTCCATTTCAGGAGATTGATGATATCAGGTTCACACATCGATACACCAATCATCGAAGCTCCCTGCTTTTTTTGTTCAGACTCACTGATAATTCTAAGTAAAGCTTTATCAGCTGATTCATTATTCAGTGCGCCAATCTGCGTAAACGTTTTGCCTTCAAACCGCTTATCGGCAGGAAAATAGGTGATCATTGATTCAGATGGATCAATAAGATTATTTACAGCGAATAATGCACTGCCTGCATTTGTGAAATCTTTTTTAGGAAACAGGACCCTTGGCGTTGACGACCACATCCGGTAAGGATAAACATCCGCAGTTATATCAATGCCTGATGCTCGTGCAGCTTCCAGCTTTGCCAGCAAATCAGGAGCTTTCCCCCATTTGCTGCGTAGCGCAATTTTAAAATGCGAGATCTGCACAGGAATCTTAGCCTCCTTTCCAATCTGTATGATTTCATCCAGCGCATTTTCAAGCTGCATGTCTTCACTCCGGAGATGACTGATATACCTCCCTTTGAATTCAGCTGTTGTTTTCGCCAATGCGATCACTTCATCACGCGTAGAATAAAATGCGCCTTCATATTCGAGACCGGTTGAAAGTCCCAACGAACCTTTCCGCAGTTCTGAAGCCAGCAGTTTTTTCATCGCGTCAATTTCTGTTTTACTGGCTGCCCGTGAAATATCTTCTTTCATGATTTCATATCGCAGACTGGTTTGACCGGTATAGGTTGCAACATTTACATTGGGCGGATGTTTTGCGAGTTGTGCTTTCAAGCTGTCAATAGGATCTGAGCTGCCATCCTGCCCGGTTACAATTGTAGTGATGCCCTGGCTGATTACAGCAATGGCATCCGGCTTTTCCTCCAGGCTGCCTGCATGATGACTATGACTGTCGATGAAACCCGGGGAAAGCGCCTGGCCCTCACCGTTAACGACCGTTTCTCCGGCAAATGCGTCCAATGGACCGATATCTCCTATGCGATCGTCGACGAGCCGCAGATTTTCTTTTCGGGGAATTGAACCTGTTCCATCGATCAGCAAAACATTATTGATCAGTGTTGTTTGCGGAAGATGATAGGGCTTTCCTTCCAGAATATTTTTTACTACAGAATGCACTGCATAATTTCCGGAATTTTCCAGGGTGATATAGGTCTGCTTCGTCGTATAGTATCGATGGATAAAACTTGTGAATGCCACCCAGCCTCCGGAATGCATAGCTTCTCCCGGTTGCCACAATCCCCAGCCAAAACCATAATAGGTAAGGGAATCGTTATTGAGTTTTCCGGGTGTGATGGCTTCTTTGAATGTTTCAGCTTTCACGAGTTTTGATGTATACAATGCCTGATCCCAGGTGTAGAGATCTTCAACAGAAGAATAAATATTGCCGTCGCCAACTATGCCGTCCAGCTGTGTAAGATCGTCGTTAACAGGGTTGCCCTTTTCATAATGAAATCCAAATACCCTTGATGCCGGATAGCTGCGCATGGTGAGGTTATAGATATAAGTGTTCTTAAGCCCGAGCGGTTTAACAATGTGCCTGTCAAAAAACTCAGCGCAACTCATCTCTGAAAGCTTTGAAATAATAGAAGCTATTGTTGTATAATTGGTGTTGCAGTATTGAAACTGATCTCCTGGCTTAAAAGCAAGCGCCGGCTTATTGGTAGCGAGCATGGCCAGCATTTCATCATTATCGAGTGTGTCGACAAGGGTCATATGCCTTTCTGCAATTGTAAAATATTCAGGCAATCCGGAAGTGTGGGTTAACAAATGCCGAACGGTGATGTTAGAGTAGGGGAATGATGGCAGGTATTTCTGAACGGGCTGATCGTATTCCAGTTTGCCCTCTTCTTTCAGCATCATGATCATCATCGCAAAAAACTGTTTGGACACAGAAGCGAGATTGAAAGCCGATGCTGTTGTTAATGGTCTGCCGCTTGTATCGGCAATACCAAAAGATTTCTTATAGAGCAGTTTTCCGTTTTCGCCTATCAACACAGCGCCGTTGAAAAGTTTTCGGCTATGCAGGTACGAAAGTGCTGAATCAATTGTTTTTATTTTATCCTTCCATTGTGCGGATAGCAGCTCAGGAATGAATATGATCAGTATCAGGATTATTCTCATAAACGATTCGATATTGAAAAGTGAATAGCAAGGCAAGCTGTTGGCGGTATGACAAAATAGAGAAAAATTGCTTTCAATCAGCAATGGAGCGATTTCTGAATGAAACATGAAAACTGTGGAATGTGTTCTTTTGCCGGGAAGACGGCAAGGGCGGGAATAAATACACGGGAAGAATTTCTTCCCGCTTCCTTTCCGTCCTTATCGCCTTCCCGGCCCGTATTTGGCTGTTTTTAAGAACTGCGCAAACTGTGTACCGGGTTTGATCTTGCTGCTTTGATCGCTTGAAAACTCACAGTTATCAATGCTATCAATACCGCCACCAGCCCCGCGACTACAAAATTCATCCAGCCAATTTCAATTCTGAATGTATAATCTTCAAGCCATTTATTCATTGCATACCAGGCAACCGGACTTGCAATCAGAATTGAAACAACCACCAGTTTTATAAAATCCATCGATAATAATCTGGCAATACTGAATACAGATGCTCCCAAAACTTTCCTCACACCAATTTCTTTGATCCTGTTCTCAGCCATATATGCAGAAAGCCCGAAAAGTCCAAGGCAGGAGATGAATATTGCCAGGGTAGCAAAAAGAGCCGACAATGTTTTTGTCCTTTGTTCATTTGCAAAATTTCCCGCAAATTCCTCATCAGTGAATTTGAACTCAAAAGGGTATGAAGGATTGTATTTTTTAAAAATGGTTTCTGCTTTTGCCAGTTGATTCGATGTTGATGCATTTGTATTTAGCCTGATATGCATCACAGTAAAAAAACTGGCTGGTCCTTCAATTACCATTGGCGGCACTTTTTCGTAGGGTGAATTGATGATATAATCTTTTACAACACCAACTACTTTCCATTCCATATTAGATGCAGGCTGCGCAATGATCTGCCCGATCGGATTTGTAAAGCCCATGACTTTTACCGCGGTTTCATTCAGAAGAACCGAATTTGAATCTGAAGGATATTTATAGATATCAATGTCGCGACCTTTCAATAAAGTCAATCCTGCTGTTTTTACCAACCCTGCATCGGTACTCAGCAATCCGATAGTTGTTTCATCATCCGGCTTACGACCCTGCCAGCGCAATCCCCAGGTATTACTCCCTTTAGTTGTAATTGAACTCATCGTTTTTGTAACTGAAGATGCTATGCCATTATTAAGAAGTTCCTGTTTGATCAGCGGATAATTCTTTTCGATATCACCCGTGAAATTCACAAAAAGCAGACTGTTCGTATTATAACCTTTCTCTTTGCCGGCACCAAGTCTGATTTGTTTCTGTACCACGATGGTAGCAATGATCAGAATCACTCCAAAACTGAACTGCAGTACGACCAGTATTTTTCTTGGTGAAAAAACAGACTGCGTAGTTTTGAATTTCTTTTGAAATATGCTCACAGGCTTGAAGGAAGAAAGATAGAAAGCAGGGTAGGTGCCAGCGAGAATACCAGTGATAATTACAAAACCCGAAGCCATGAGCCAGAAGCCGGGGCTTGAATAGGGGATATTGATTTGTAAATTGATGAGATTATTGAATGCAGGGATACTGAATTGCAGGATAAGTATCGCAAAAAATCCTGCTATTGCTGCTGTCAATATGGACTCCACTGTAAACTGACTAATCAGTAAACCCTTTCCTGCGCCTGCTACTTTGCGGATACCTACTTCCTTCGCACGTTTCTCACTGCGGGCAGTGGAAAGATTCATAAAATTGATACAGGCGATGAGCAGGATAAATACTGCGATTACTGCGAAGAGACGTACTGTTTCGATCCGGCCACCGGCAACTTTTCCGTTTTCAAATTTGCTGTAGAGTTGCCATTGATGCAGGGGAAACAAAAAATGCGTCCATACCTTGTCGTTATTTGAGTAACGACGTGTAATATCTTTAATCTTACCATTGAAAGCACTGAGATCAGTACCCGGTTTCAGCTGAACAAAACTGGAAATATTATTGCTGAGCCAGCTATCATCATTCCAGCCAAGTTTTTTGAGATAGGACCATGGAAGGAGATATTCAAATTCAAATCTTGAATTCGACGGGAGGTTTTTGAGTACACCTGTTACTTTGAAATTATCAGTCGAATCAATGCGTATGGTTTTGTTGATGGCATTTTCAGTACCGAACAATTTTTTTGCCAGTGATTCTGTGATGACTATTGAAAAAATATTGTTCTCATTCTTATCCTGTACACCTTCTTCAAATTGAAAACTGAACATTTCCAGAAAAGAGGCATCGACAAATGCTCCTTCAGTACCTGTTAATTTCTTTTCACCGGCAGTAAATAGAAAACTACTCACCGGGGCAAAGCGTGTGGCATTTTCTACTTCGGGTAAATCCTGTTTCAGTGCCGGCGCTAATGGTTGAGAAGTCTGGTTGATCGTTGCTTGCTTTCCTTCCATTTGTACAAGACCATATACTTCATGCAGCCGGTCTTTGTTCGCATGGAATTTATCAAAACCGACTTCATGGTGCAGCCACAATATGATTAAGGCTGCACCTGCCATTCCTACAGCGAGACCGGAGATGTTGATGACGGAAAATGATTTTCCGCCAAGTAGATTTCGCCAGGCGGTTTTTACGCAGTATCCTGCGGAGAAGTAGTTTTTGAGCATTGATGGTTGTAAGTTGTAAGTTATAGGTTGTAAGGTTATTAAGTTATAGGTTATAGGTTCAACGTTCGACGTTCTACGTTTTCGCCGGGAAGAATTTGTTTTACGGTTAATGGTAGGGACGCGATGCATCGCGTCCCTACCATTAACTGATTATTTTCCGGCATTTATTACTTGTTTCTACGTACTATTATCTAATCACTTCTCTTGCCTGAGAGAGTAAGAGCCGGAGTAACAGAAACAGTAACAGAAACAGTAACAGTAACAGAGAAAGAACCCTTAGGTTCAAAGTTCAACATTGAACATCTAAGAACTATAAACTATGAACTATGATCTATGAACTATGAACTATGAACTATGAACTTAACACCGGCTGTTCCTCTTGCCTCTTGCCTTTTGTCTGCCTCTACTCGCTTCGTAAAGCTTTCAACGGATTCGCCAGCGCCGACTTGATCGCCTGGTAACCCACCGTCATAACCGCAATCAGCAACACAATCGCACCTGCCAATGCAAACATCCACCAGCTAAGCGTGATATGATAATCCAATTTAGTCAACACCATATTCATCACAAACCCGGCTAATGGAGTAGCGATAATAAATCCTAACACTACGGGTTTCAGAAAATCTTTCGATAAAGATAAAAGCAGTGTCTGTATTCCAGCACCTAAAACTTTACGTATACCAATATCTTTTGCCCGCCTTTCAGAAACAAATGCAGCGAGTGCAAAGAGGCCAAGTATTGAAATAAATATCGCAAGCACACTCACTATGCTCGTCAGATTTGCTGTAGCTTCAATGCCTTTAAATTTCTCTTCATAATTAGCTTTCGCAAAATGGAATTCGAAAGGAAAGCCGGGGTTTACTTTTTTAAAAACCGATTCCACACCCGTCATTGTGTTTCGCCAGCCGGCCCTGTTCTCCATACGTACAAAGAGATGGTTCATGTTATTCGGGCGCAGGAATACGACAAGAGGTTCGGGAGCTCTTTCCGGAGAATTATATACAAAGTCTTTGAAAACACCAACCACTTTAAATTCATTGATCGGCGTTCCGATCACAGGCGATTTCAGACCCATTTTTTTCACTGCCGCTTCATTGAGCAGAAGCCCCAGGGAGTCTGTTCCGAAGGCTGTACTGAAATCCCGGCCTTCAGCCAATATAAGCCCTGTCGTTTTAATCCAGTCGTAGTTCACATCTGTTACGCTGATCAGGTAGTTTTGCTCAGGAGTTTTGCCTGGCCAGTTGAGACCGTCTGTCTTGCCTCCGAACTGTACCATATTATGTGTGCCACCTGAAACATTCGTCACACCCGGTATTTTCAGCAATTCATTTTTCAATGATTCGTATCTCGCCATCATGTCGCCACGTATGGGGATCTCTACGAGATTTTCATTGTCGTATCCGATCGGGCGGTTCTGTGTATGTTTCAGCTGCTGAAAAATCACAATCGATGCAATGATCAGGAAGACAGAGACTGTAAACTGAGTGGTAACCAGTATCCTTCTCAAAGTGGAACTTCCTTTTCCGGAACTGGTATCTCCCTTCAGCACTTTCACCGGCTGGAATTTGCTTAAGTAAAAAGCAGGATAACTTCCGGCGATCAATCCTGTAACAAATCCCAGCGATATCAGTAAAGCCCAGATCTGCCAATCAAGAAAGTCAAAGTGAAGATCTTTGCGGATGAATTGATTAATCGGTGGCAGAACCATTGAAACGATCGCCACCGCGAGAATAAGTGCCGGCAGGGTCATCAGTAATGCTTCGCAAAGAAACTGTACGATGATCCATTTTCTTTCTGCACCCATTACTTTACGGACACCTACTTCTTTTGAACGTCGCTCTGAGCGTGCAGTGGCGAGGTTCATAAAATTGATACAGGCGATGAATAAGATAAAAAATCCGACGGCGCCCAGCATCAACATTACATCCGCACGGCCACCGCTCGGTTTCCCATTGCTGAATTCACCATACATATGTAGTGACTTCAACGGATAGGCGAAGAGATTGGATTTCAGGTTTTCAGTCCTTACATGAAATGAGTTTTCTATTTTATTGTTGAAAGCCTGCAGATTCGTGCCAGGTTTTAATTCAATCCAGGTTTGCAGAAAATTATTTCCCCATTCGCTGGCTGCATTGGGATTGTCGAGCTCGTATATACTGAATGGGATCGCCACATCGAATTTAACCGAACTATTAAGTGGTATATCTTCAATTACTGCTCCCACCTGCATTGCGTGCTTATTATTTATCCTAAGCGTTTTTCCCAGCACGTTTTCGGTACCGAATATTTTCTTTGCGGCAGTTGCAGAAATTACCAGCGAGGTACTGTTCTCCAAAGCCTGCGCAGGATTGCCGGCTATCGCTTTAAACTCCATCATGCGGAATAAATCCGCGTCGGTATACATGCCGTTTTCATACAAAGATTTATCCCCATTATTCAGAAGAAACTGACTGTTGTATGTCATCCTGGCCGTGCGGGTAATCTCCGGCATTTCCGATCTGAGGGTCTTTCCAAGTGGGGGTGGAGTGGATTTAAATGTGCTGATCTGTCCGCCATTGTCATCGTTCTTCATCAGCAGGAAAACCTGGTCGAGTTTTGGTTGAAATTTATCAAAACTGATTTCATCTTTGATGATCAGCAATAATAAAACACCAATCGCCAGACCAATACTCAGTCCGCCGATATTGATCATGGTGCTGCCTTTGTCTTTTACTATGTTACGCCAGGCGATTTTGAAGTAGTTTCTAAGCATATGATTTCTAGTAAATAGTTGTTAGATCACAGTTGTTAGTTTGTTCACATAGTTCATAGTTCATAGTTCATAGTTCACAGTTTGAAAAAAGTTTAAAGTTGTTAGTTTGCTCATAGAATAATTGACATTTTTAGGATGCTATGAACTGTGAACTATGAACTATGAACTATGAACTATGAACTATGAACTACGAATTACTCGCTTCGCAGCGACTTAACCGGATTTGTCCATGCTGCTTTCACTGACTGATAAATAACCGTCAGCAATGCCACCACCAGAATCATCAGCAACGGCAATAAATAAAACCACCACTGAATCTCGATATGAAATGCATATTTCGATAACCACTGTTTCACGATCATATATGCGACAGGAATTCCGATAAACCCGGACACTAAAATCAGTTTCAGATAATCCCTCGTCATCATTCCCGTTAACTGCATCATTGATGCACCGAGTACTTTACGGATACTGATCTCTTTGCTTCGTTTGGCAATGGTGTACAGGGACAATCCAAATAAACCCAGACAGGCAATCACGATCGCGATTACAGTAAACAACCAGAGAACCGTTGCAAAAAGCTGGTCATTTTTATATTGACGATTAAAATATTCATCCAGGAAAAGAAAACGAAAAGGACTGGCCGGGAAATTGGCTTTCCATTTTTTCTCTGCATATTCCATCAGTTGAGGAACCGAAGCTGTACTGATCTTGACAGAATAGTTTCCAAAATCCTGCGCATCGCCGGGATAGAAAACAATCGGGTCAAAACTATATTCGAGTGATTCCTGATGAAAATCTTTTACAACTCCAATAACCAGGCAATGATATCCTGAGCCATTCATTCTTTTGCCTACAATATCGCCCGGCTTATCAAATCCGAAAATTTTTGCAGCCGTTTCATTGACGATGATATTCATTACTCCATTCGTATCTGTTGGTTGCTTGTCTGTGCTGAAATTTCTTCCTTCTAAGATGGTGAGTGCGTAGGATGGGATAAACGCAGTATCAATAGCGAGTATGCGACAGCGTTTGTCAGCCGTTTGATGTTCCAGAGTAAATCCGCTTGAACCTCCCACTTCACCACCGGGAATTGAACTTGATGCAGTAACGGAGCGCACGCCGGGATAGGCTTTCAGGTCGTTCAGCAAAGCATAATAATTCGGGATCTGCGCGCTGTCGATGCCGGAAGATTGTTGCAGTACCAAAGTCTGATTTATATCAACACCCAGGTCGCGGTTCTGCATGAATTTAAGCTGACGATAAAATCCAATTGCAGAAGAGATCAGCACGATTGCAGCTACGAACTGTACAACCACTAATGTTTTTCGTAATGCATTTCCTGTACCACGACTACCTGGCAGCGCAAGGTTATTTTTCAGCGAACGAATCGGCTGAAAAGAAGAGAGGATGAATGCCGGATAGAATGCAGCAATCAAACTGCCTCCAATAAAAATGGATAAACAGAAAGACCAGAATTTCCAGTTGGTGGAATAGATATCGGAGACTTCCTTGCCAACCAGACTACTAAACCCGGATTGCGTGATCTTAAATACAAATACGCCGATCACAACGGCACCCAGGTTCAGTATCAATGATTCGCTGATGAACTGGAGGATGAGTTGGAGTTTTCCGGCGCCAACCACTTTTCGTACACCTACTTCGCGTGCACGTTCCAGTGAGCGCGCTGTAGAGAGATTGATATAGTTGATCCAGGCGATGAATAAAATGAAGATCGCAGCAATGGCCAGGTATTTTAGATAAGTGAGATTGCCATTACCCGAAAGTTCATAATCGTAAGCAGAACGCAGATGGATATCTTTTATAGGTTGCAGCTTGTACCAGATCTTAAATCCATCACGTTTCATATCTGCACCCTGGTATTTTTCTGCAAAAGCCGGGAATTTGGCTTCAAAAGCTTTGGGGTCTGTACCCGGTTTCAATAATACATAGGTATAAAAATCCGACCAACCCCAGCTCGTATTCGCAGCGCCTTCCGTGAGGACGATATATTTCTGATAATTCAGTAAAATATTAAATTGGAAATGTGCATTCGCCGGCTGATCTTCAATCACGCCCTTCACTACATAGTCCTGGTTGCGGAAGCGAAGTGCTTTGCCGATAGGATCTGTTGTCCCGAAATATTTTTTTGCTGTTGAAGCTGTGATCACGGCATCATCCAGTTCCTTCATTGCAGTGGCCGCAGTTCCGTTCACAAAATTGAAAGTGAATATTTTGAAAATTTCCGGGTCTGCATAAAACAGCTGTCCGTTCTCCGGGATTTTCTGATCTGCATAGGTTACAAGTCCACCTTGTCCGCGGAGGCGTATAACTTCTTCCACTTCCGGGAAATCTTTTTT
>JAATGW010000684.1 GCA_015654495.1 Chitinophagales bacterium | reverse complement strand
TTTTTTTATTTTTTTAGTTTATAAATTTATTCCTTCATGGTTTGGCCGTAAACCAAGTCAATCGAAACATTCCACTGGAAGAAAAAGCAGGATTCAGGAAATACAGGTTGCACAGGCTCAATAAATAAAATCTTATGGATTCGGGCCGATAAACAAATTGAAATGGTAGATAAATTTTTCAGAGCTCTTCCGGAATTTAAGGGTAAACGAAGGCTGGCAAGATTTTTTTTCAGACATAAATTGAATACAGCAAGAGATCTTAGAATTTCCGGAAGAATGGGTTGTACCTATCTCCTTCCGAATATTAAGGAGAATGTGGCTTTCAGTATTTTTATTAATGGTATTTACGAAGAGAAAACTTTCAATTTTTTAAGTGAATCCATTCCGGTTAACGGTGTGTTTCTGGACCTGGGTATGAATATAGGATCCATATCTGTGCCCTTATGTAAAAGAAGAAAAGATATTAAAGTGGCCGGAGTGGAAGCGTCGCCATGGGTCATGGAATATCTCCTTAAAAATATCCGCGACAATCATTTGGAAAATCAGGTAACTGTATACAATAATGCATTATTTCACGAGGATGATATTGTTCTTCCTTTTACCAGCCCCAGAGAACATTTTGGGCGTGGATCTCTCGCGGCTGCAACCGGCGGGGCAGAAAGTATTGATGTAATTTCAATTAAACTGGACACCTTACTTAAGAAAAATAATATAAATAGAGTGGACTTCATTAAAATAGATATTGAAGGATATGAATATTTTGCTTTTAAAGGAGCAAGGGAATTGCTAAGCGCAAAAGATGCTCCGGACATAATATTTGAATTTGGTGAATCGAATGAAAGGCGCGCGGGGCTTGAGCCCGGTAGCTCACAACAAATACTCAGCGAATTTGGCTATAAGATTTATGAACTTGACGGTAACCTGAAAAAAAGGCAAACCGGAATTTTGCGGACCGGCTTTTATATGTTGTTTGCTTCTAAAAAGTGAAGATTTTGGAAGAAAAGAAACCCGAGGTATTGTGGCTGAACAGAAAAAAGGCCGCATTTTTTTTTAGCATCGAAAAAGTATTTTCAACGCTTAAACCCTATTTCACCGATTTTAAGATACGGGAAAAAGAAGCAGTATCAAGAGCAGTAGATATACAATCAATTCTTGCCAACATCCGGTTATTCAGAAAGGAAAAAGCTGATATCTATCATATAACAGGAGATATACATTATGTTTCACTCGGCATTCCGGGAAAGAAAACAGTGCTGACTATTCATGACTCTGTATTTTTGAATAACCCGGTTTTCCTGAAAAGAGTAATATTGAAACTATTCTGGCTAACCTTGCCGGTTAAGCGGGTAAGGTTTATCACAGCAATTTCCGAGCAATCCAAAAGGGAAATTTTAGCCAACACAAGTTGCGATCCGGCAAAGATCGTTGTTATTCACAATCCTGCAGACCCCTCATTTGAATTCAGGCCAAAGCCCTGGCCACAAAATGCGCCACCCGTTTTTCTACAGGTCGGCACCAAACCGAATAAAAACCTTGAGCGTGTTGCAGAGGCTTTGGAAGGCATCAGATGCAGATTGCTTATTATAGGCAAACTAAGTGACCAGCAATTGGATACACTCAAAAAAAGAAATATTGATTTTACTAATTACCAGTTGCTCAGTCACGAGGAATTGATCAACTGTTATTATGAATGTGATGCCTTGATTTTTGCTTCGCTTTATGAAGGTTTCGGTCTTCCTGTAATAGAAGCACAGTCAACGGGAAGGGTAGTGATTGCAAGCGATATCGAGCCCATCAAATCTGTAGCAGCAAAAGCGGCAGCCTTTGTAGATCCCGGTTCCGTACAATCGATACGGAATGGTATTCTTAAGGTGATTGGAGATGAAAACTACAGGAACGAACTGGTTAAGGCAGGTTTAAAAAATGTGTTTCGGTTCAGGCCTGAACAAATAGCAGCAGCTTACTCAAAACTATATAATGAGGTTGCCGCTATTAATAGAGTAAGCCTTAGAAAATAATGGGTGACTTTAATTCAGTCAATGTTATAAGCAGCAAGCCGGTCGTACTTGTAATGTGTGATTGGTTTAGTCCAGGTTTTAAAGCAGGAGGGCCTATCCGGTCAGTGGTTAACTTTGTGGACAATTTGCATTCTGCACTGGATATTTATGTTTTAACATCTGATCGTGACCTGGGAGACGAAAACTCCTATCCGGGAATAAGCACCAATCAGTGGATAGATACGTTAACCTTCAGGATTTTTTATGCAAGCCCATCATGGCTCAAATGGAAGAATATCAGAAAAATAATTGAGCAGACAAAGCCGGATTTTCTGTACCTGAACAGTATGTTTTCTGTGAAATTTACGTTGATGCCATTATTAATGAATCTGCAATCGTCACTCCCAAACCTTAGAATCATACTTTCTCCACGCGGGATGTTACGCAGCAGTGCGCTGGCACATAAACAGTTTAAGAAAACTGTTTTTCTAAGACTTTTCAATATTCTTAAAATAAATAAAAAAATTATTTTTCATGCCACAGACGCTACTGAGTTTGCCGATATAAAAAGAATTTTTTTGAGGCATGCCGGGTTAAAAGAAATTGGCAATTTGCCGGGTGTTCAACTACCATTCAGGCCGCCCGGGAATAAAGTTCCCGGATTTTTGAAGATGATTTTTGTTGGCAGAGTTCATCCGATTAAGAACCTGGATTATGTACTGAACTGTCTAACGGAGCAAAAAGAAAAAATTGAATTAACCATTGTTGCTGCAATAGATGATTTGATATATTGGGAAAAATGCAAAGTCCTGATTAATTCTCTGCCGTCAAATATTTCGATTCAATTGTATGAAAATCTGGCACACCACCTGCTGGAAGAAATCATGGAAGCACAACATGCTTTTATTTTGCCCACAAAAGGAGAAAATTACGGTCATGCTATTTATGAAGCACTTGCTGCAGGCAGGCCGGTCATCATCAGCGATCAAACTCCGTGGCGTTTGCTTGAACAGTCAAAAGCTGGTTTCGATTTACCCCTGAATGAAATGAATGGTTTTATCCGGGCAATTGATAAGTTTGCTTCCATGAACAAAGAAGAGTTTACAGAATGGTGTAGCGGGGCATGGTATTATTGTAATGAAAAAACAGAAAGAACCACGCTGATTGAAAAATACAAATCTCTCTTTGAGCGAAAAAAAATCAATTCTGACAACCAGGCTTGATAAATATGATAATTCATGGTACCGGCCAGGGGGTAGTTCCTTCAGCAGGGTTTTCTGGTATTATATTAACGCCTCTGTTTTTAAATCCTACTGGCTTCCATTTTCGTCAGTGAAAGTAGCCTTGCTTCGTTTATTTGGGGCGTCGATCGGAAGTGGTGTTGTTGTTAAACCTGGTGTTAATATCAAATATCCATGGCATCTTGAAATCGGGGATCATGTATGGATTGGAGAAGCAGTTTGGATTGATAATCTTACTACCGTAAAGATAGGTAGCCATTCATGCCTTTCACAGGGTGCCATGTTACTTACAGGAAACCATGACTATAAAGCAGAAACTTTTGATCTGATTGTGGCCCCGATAATTCTGGAAAATGGAGTCTGGATCGGAGCGAAAAGTTTGGTTTGCCCGGGAGTTACCTGCCTGTCCCATTCTGTTTTATCTGCACAATCTGTAGCTTCAAAAAATCTGGATCCCTATACAGTGTATGCCGGAAACCCGGCAATACCAGTCCGCAAACGGACTATTGAAAATCCTGTTAAATAGCAGGCAAGTCCTGTTTGTTATTTTAATTTTTGTGCGGATTTCTGGTCAGATACATAATGCGAATCGTATGAGAACAATCAGAATTTTTTTCGGGATCCTGTTTTTCTTTTGCGGGAGTGCCGGAGCACAGGATGCAGAAGAATTTAACGGACCTTTTGCCAGCTGGGCCAATGTAAAACTGAGATTCCAGGCAAAAGGTGATGGAAAAACAGATGACACTTATGCACTTCAAACTGCAATAGACAGCCTCACGTGTACTGCTTCCCAGTTTAACTTAAAAGATCGTGCTTATACAGTGGTTTATCTGCCCAAAGGCACGTACAGGATAAGCAGTACACTTTTAATGCGCGGAAAAATCGGCATTCAGATAATCGGCGAAGACCCGTCGACTACAAGGATATTATGGGATGGAAATGTGAATGACACCATGTTCTGGTCTAATGGATCGGCATACTTTAAAATCAGCCGTATTACCTGGGATGCGAATAATATTCCTGGCGTTGAATGTATTGGTCTTCACTGGAAAGATAAATGGAATATCAGGGCAACCAAAGAAAAAGGCGGGTCGAGAAGTTTTGCCAGCTTATACAATGAATTTTCGGATCTGATATTTACAGGTAAACCCAGGATTGGAATTGGTGGAGGAACAACAAAAGGTGGAATATCCGCAGGAACAGCCAATAACGACTCAGAAATAACTATACGAAGGTGTTTGTTTGATAAATGTGAAGAGGCCGGCGTAAGAATCACGGGTTTCAATGCATTGGAATACTGGATATGGGATTCAAAATTCTTTAATTGCGCTACCGGTGTAAGTTGTAGCTCGGGTAATTACCATGTGTACAATTCTTTTTTTCAGCAATCTTCGGTTGCTGACATCAGTAATAGCCAGGGTTATTATACTTCCGTTCGGTTTTGCTATTCTGACCGGTCAAGAGCATTTTCCATTGATGCGGGTGCGAGCAGCAATCCTTTTAAAAGAACATTCCAGGGAAATATTATTAATGAACCGGAGAAAATCCCAATTCAGTATACTCATGTAGGAAGAATAACATTGTTTGATAATGAGATCACCAATTCCAGTGATCAGCTGAATAAAATTATGGTGACGCAAAAAAGCTGGGCTCCTGCATCATATCAGATGTTATCTATCGGGAATAAATACGGAAACAGCAAAACACCTTTGAGGATTGTTAACCAGAAACAACAGATTTTCTCAATTAAAGACGGCGAGTTAACAAAGCCTGTGACTACAGCAAAAGAATTTCTGAAAAAAATTCCTGGAACATCTCCATTCAAAAGCAGGAAGGTTTTTGAAATTCCTGCGGGAGCTGATGATGTCATAATCCAGCAGATCATCTTCGAAGCAGCAAAATTAAAAGGAGGCCGGCCTGTTGTTCATTTTCCGTTTGGAGTATTTGTGCTGAATAAAACCATCATTATTCCTGCCGGATCAGATATGCAGATTGTGGGGGACGGACTACGATATTCAACCATTATTAAATTTGGTAAGCCTGAATCATTTATTGGAAAAAGCCTGTTTAAAGTTTTAGGTCCTTCCTATATTTCAATGCATGACGTCCAGCTGGGCACGCATGTAAAATTTAAATGGAAAGCAATTGAATTTCAGGAAACTGATCAGCCTGGTGCATTTGTAAAATTTGACCAGATTTATACCATTGCTGATACCTGCCTGTTTATTAATAAATTGAACTATACTTATTTTGAAAAGAACAATTCCTTTTTTGCTGATGGAAATACAATAGCCGGGGGGGTACAACAAAAAAATGGTAAGGGAACTTTAAGAGTAAATGCATTCGGAGGTCAGTATGCCAATACAGAACTCACCAATAATGCTGTATTCTCAGGAAAAGATTGCTGGTGGGAAGGTGTTAGAAAAGTTCCTTTGTATTTTAAAGGTGAAGGACAGATTTCCATTGACGGGGCTAAAATTGCACCTACCCAGTTTGACAGTTTACCGATCATAGTGGCTGATAAGTTTAAAGGTAAAATCAGCCTGATGAATATGTATGTTCAGGGAAGCGTAAGCATTCAAAGTGATAATCCGGATCTGAAATTTTTGCTTTGGAATGCTCACATGATCTGCAAGAAAGATGTCATTGGAAATA
>JAATGW010000131.1 GCA_015654495.1 Chitinophagales bacterium | reverse complement strand
TACTAATCCTATAATCTGTTCCAGCAACCTGCGTTCGCGGCCACCTTTGATCAAACTATCATTTATCATCAATACAGAACGCATGTAATAGAATTAGACCGGTTGATACCGGCAGAAAACTGTTAGGGCAGGCAGCAGTCGATTACAGCGCGTTATTATGCGCATGTTCCGGTACAGGCAATTTTTTATATTCTCTGTACCAGGAAACAAATTTTTCGAGCCCATCAGCAAGTGAAGTTTTCTTCATTTTGCCAATGACAGATTCCAAATCAGAAACATCAGCATAGGTCGTCAATACATCTCCGGCCTGCATGGGCTTATTCACCCGTATTGCTTCTTTTTGTAACTGATTTTCCAGTTCACGGATAAATGTATCAAGCACAACCGGGTCTGAATGACCGATATTCAGAATACGATATAATGCTGTTCCGCCATTGGTTTCTTTTACTGGTTTATCTATAAGTCGTTCTATGGAATCAACAATATCATCAACATATGTAAAATCGCGCTGGAGATCACCATTGTTGAAAATGGCAATCGGCTGACCGCTTGTGATTTTTTCAGAAAAACTGAAATAGGCCATATCAGGCCGGCCCCAGGGTCCGAAAACTGTAAAAAACCTTAATCCCGTCAGCGGCACCCGGTACAAATGGCTATAGGTAAATGCCATAAGTTCGTTGCTCTTTTTAGTGGCAGCATATAAGGAAATCGGTCTGTCAACCGGAATATCTTCCCTGAAAGGCACATTGGTATTATTCCCGTAAACACTGGAGGAACTGGCGAATAAAAGGTGTTTTACAGGCCAGTTGCGGCAACATTCAAGAATATTATAGAACCCGGTGATATTACAGGAAATGTATTCGTCTGGATGGGTTATGCTATACCTTACCCCTGCCTGGGCAGCCAGGTGGAGCACATAATCAAATCCCTGACCACGGAAAAGATTTTCGAGTTCGCTCTTATCGCGGATATCCAGTTTGGCGAAACTGTAAGATGGCAGTTTTGTGCTTTCCACGAGTTCATTGTCCCTAAGGCCATCACCTTCAATTCCTGACTCCCTTAACCTGCCTTTTTTCAATTCAGGATCGTAATAGTTATTGAGATTATCAATGCCAATTACCTGATAACCAGCGGAACTCAGCTTTTTAACCATATGAAATCCAATAAATCCAGCAGCACCTGTCACCAGTATTTTCGGCATATTCTTTTGTGGTTTGCAGTCAAAATTTAATCAGATAAAAACCAGGATTTCGATTCCGTTTGGTTTTCAACCCCTATCCGCATTTTCCGATTGCATCTGCGAATAACATAAAACTCAAAAAAAGGCTGTTTTATTATACTTTTTTGCCATTAAATGCGGTAAAATTCAGGCATTTAAGATTTTGGCGGATAATGACCCTTTTTGAATCAGGGTTCTTCTCCCGGAGATTGGGTTTTGAGGATCAAAGAGACGAAAAGCAAATGTAAGTATAAGCCTTGATTAGTGCAATAGCCGGAACACAGACGGAACTAATTACCCCTCGCGACCTTATCAAGGATTTCCTGGAGTATACGGTTAAAATCAGCAGTTTTTTCAATCATCGGATAGTGGCCGGTGGCGTGAATGGGGAATACTTCTACAGAAGCCGGAGCATATTGCCTCAGCAAAGCCGTGTCAGTTTTATTGGCATCGCTGTTCAGCAAATACAATTTGTATTTCAGCTTTTTGAATTGTTCCCTTTCCTTTTGCGAATACTTTGCTGAATTATCGATAGAGTTCATCGATACCCTTTTATCCGTATTCATAAAATCATCCTTTACCCTCTTTTTTACCGTTGTATCCGTTGATGCGTGAAACAGGTATTGCTGGGCATAATCGCCAACTGTTTGCCGGTATGCGCTATCCATGATTTTCATGAATGCATCATACTGCTTCTTTTCTTCGGGTGTAAATGGCTGACCGAGTGAATTGAAATTATCAATACCGACTATAGCTATCACTTTTTCAGGATATCGCAGAGCTGCATCAAGGATAATATCTCCGCTCATGCTATGGCCAATAAGTATTACATTTTTCAGATGGAGCTGATCAATCAGTGCTGCAGCATCATCAGAATACTGTTCAACAGAATAATTTGCCCGGCCTGTATCCGATTTTCCAAAACCGGCCTGGTCAACGGCAACAACAGCATATCTTGGTGAAAAGTAAGCAAGCTGGCTATCCCAGTAGGTTTTATTGATGCTCCAGCCATGAAGGAAAACCAGGCTGGTATCACCGCTGCCTTTCAGATTATATTGAAGATGCAGGCTATCGCTGGTGTTTATAGTTGCCGGCAATGCAGTTTCCGCAACAACCACCGCTTTGTTTTCCTTTTCAACGGAGGAATTGTTACACGAAAGGATAGCGAATAATGGAATTATCAGAAAATATTTCCTGTTTAGCATATTTCAGAATTGGAGTCAGATAAAATTATGCAAATGATCTGCCCGCAACAAAGAAATTCTGAACTGCCTGGTTAAGCCCCATAAGGATATCGGATACAACTTTAAAATAAGAGGGAAATTTCAAAAACCAATCTTTAGTCTAACAGCCGGATAATAACTGAAAGCATTTTTCCCGGCAAGCGCAGGAATGTATTTCTCGTTTGTAAATGAGATGCTCATTGCCGCTTTTTTATTCTTCGCACTTTTAATGAAAAGCGGAATACTTATTCCCTGCATTGCTGCACCTGTGAGTGTAAAAGCAACGCCGGCTGCAAGTAATGCATCCGATTCAGATCCATAAAAGAATTGACCACTTCCGTCATTTATTTCGACGCTGTCCAGCACCAAACCTGTAACCCCGATTACGACAAACACTGACCCTACGGTTACACTTGTTATAGCAAGCGCCTTCTGTGATTTGGCTTTTTTCAATAAAGAAGTTTTCAGCTCAGCCTGGGATTTTTCCTGGGAAAGAACGGCCTGCATGCAGGTAAATGCTGCGAAAAATAATAAGGTGTTTTTCATTTTGTTATTTGAAGAATAAAAATAGGTTGCCGGTATAAGCGAAAAAGGATAAAATTACCTTTCTTAAAGATTAAGGTAAATAATAGAAACGTTATTGAAAAATCACCGGGTGAATTGACCTATAACGGAATACTTATACCCACCGCCGCCATGCTTCCCGCAGTATTAGGCAAGGGTGGAAGCCTTATCTGCTGAAGCGAAAGCCGCACACGGCTTTTATCCATTTTCCTGTGACCAGCAATAATTACCGGGATTGATGCAATCATTGTCCCCGCACCCCCTAAAAACATGATTGCCGCAACTTCAACTCCGGCTGAACTGCTGGAATTATAAGTGGCGACAGCAGTTATAACAGCTACTCCCATTGCAGCGCCACCAAAAGTCAGTAAAAGTGCACCCTGTTTGTGTAATTTTTTTCCTTGCCGATAAAGACTGGAATCAATTGTGTACTTTTTAGATGATGAAATATCCGGAGAATTATCCTGAGCTTTTGAACTGATAATTGTGGATATGAAAATCGTCGTTAGGATTATGAGCTGCTTCATTTTTTAAGGTTTATTAAGTGACATAGTCGGGAGCAGTGTGCAAAAAGCATGAGCTTTCCCGGATCTATCTGGTGAAATTCATATTGCCTTTAGTATTCCCTCTGTTCAGCTTACACAATCAGCCATCAACAACAGGCCTTACCTTCCTTCACAAGCTTTGATTCAGATTTAATAAATTGCGGCGGGTACGCCTAACCGCTCTATCTGATACATCGCTGCAAACAAAATTCATTGGTACTTCGAAATAACCGGGACTTCTAATAACCGGAGAGCAGGACGGCCGCGGCTTTTCTTAATCATCGGATGGCTTGAATAAATTACAGAAACCGACCAAATAAACCTTTGCCTGGAACACGATTTGTTGCAACGGCATCGACGATTATTAAACCACCCAGCAAGGTAAGGGCGCTACCGCTGGCAAGTATCAAGACCCCTTCCTTGTGCATTTTTTTTCCTTCCAGGTACAGACCTGTATCAACAATTATCTTTTCAAAATCCTGCGACCCACGGTATTTCTAAGTTCAACGATAAACGTTAACTGTGTTTGCCGTCAACATTGTTTCAATTACACTTGTCCGTTATCTACACAAACGAATTGATATTCTTCAGCATTTTTAAATTCAAAGGTGGCTCTGGCAATATTCATTTAAAATTGTTGTTGCCTCACAATAAAATCAACGGAGCGGATTTTGCATTTTCAGAATACTGCAGGTGGTTTTCAATTGGCAGGAGGTAATTCAAACTTATACAGTACAGATAGAATATCCTTATAAATTAACCCTTTATAACCATGAAACCAAACCTGCTCCGGTTAAAACTATCGGATTATCGAAAAAAAAACAGACATACCTCAAAGCGGTTATACAAGACAGAAAGAAATAAAAAAATAGATCAGTTCGTTCAAAAAGGCACCCTTTTTGAGGGACGAGGATGAACTGATGAACAAAATAAAGTTCCAATTCAGTTGACATTGAAAATCAACCCTAAGATGTTTCTGAAACCGAAAAACAACCACGTAATTATCCGTCACCGTATTGTGTCAGGATTAAAAAACCGGGCATTTTTTATTGTGCTGATGCT
>JAATGW010000366.1 GCA_015654495.1 Chitinophagales bacterium | reverse complement strand
TGAAAGCGGCGCTGGAAAAAGGGTTGATCATAGGTCCGGATATTATTACTTCAACCCGGGCAATTGTTGCAACCGGCAGCTATGCACCTGTTTCAGAAAGTGCTGATATTTTTTTACCAAAAGGCGCAGCGGAGGCTGATGGACTGCAGGGTATCGTACAGGAAGCGAGAACACAGATTGGAAAAGGTGCCGATATAATCAAGGTATATGCTGATAATGCATGGGGTAATTCAAAAACGGAAATGCCCACATTCACTGAAGCCGAATTGACAGCCCTTGTAAACGCAGTGGAATCCTCGGGCCGGTATGTGGCCGCACATGCAGCAACAGCTGAGGGAATGCGGCGCGCTATCAATGCGGGTGTGCGCACAATCGAACATGGCGACCTTGGTACAAAAGAAGTTTTCGCATTGATGAATTCTAAAGGCGTTGGCTATTGTGCTACACTCGCTGCCGGTGAAGCCTACGCGCAATACCGCGGTTGGATAAAAGGCCGCGACCCTGTGCCACCCTCAGTTGCGGAAAAAAAGGAAAGCTTTCGTCTGGCGCTTGAAGCGGGAGTTAAGATATGTATGGGCGGGGATGTTGGTGTTTATGCACATGGCAATAATGCCTGGGAAATGGAACTGATGGTTGAATATGGCATGAAGCCGATTGACGTACTGCGGTCCGCCACTTCCGTTAATGCGGATATGTTTAAAATTTCAGCATCCGCCGGAAGGATAAAAGCGGGCATGCCTGCAGATATCATTGCTGTTGAAGGAAATCCCGAAACCAATATCAGTCTCGTCAGGAAAATTCAGCTCGTTATCAAAGGAGGTTCAACGTTAAACGTTCAACGTTGAACGTTTAACCTTCTATGAACTATCAACTATGAACTATCAACTACTTCTTACTTCGTACCTCGTACTTCCTACTTCTTCTCAACTACTTTCACCATATAGATACAATTTTCAATTGACTTCACCTGCTGAACTCTCTCCATATTTTTGATAGAGGAGGATGTATTGAGTTTGATATTGTAAAGAGTATCTTTTTTCTTCAGTTCATCTACCAGGCGTAGAATATTCTGTGATTTAATTGCGAATACAACACCTTCTGCAGTCGTCTGCCTTGCATTCAGAATGCCGATCACTTCACCATTTCTGTTCAGTACAGGACCGCCGCTGTTACCGGGGTTCGCAGTGATTGAAATCTGGCAGGCCATTGTATCTCCTTTCAAACCGGTTTTTGCGCTCAGGTAACCCTCACCGTAAACGATCTCATCTTTTGGAAAACCAAGTGTGAATATGGGTTCGGCAATATCTGTATTGGATTTGCGGATACCGTATGGAATATTAGCTACCGCTTTAAAGTCGGAATCTTTAATTCTCAGCACGGCCAGGTCTTTCAGCTCATCAGTATAAACAATCTCAGCCCTGAAATCCTGTCCTTTTACATTCTGTACAAAAACCTGTGCTGCATTCTGAACTACATGCGCACTGGTGATCAGGTAACCCCTGCCGTCAACCAGAAAGCTGCTGCCGCCATACCTGATCGGAGTGCCGGGTTCTATTTTTTTCTTCACATCACTCAGCTCACGACCCTGGGAATTTGTTTTCTTTTCCAGGTTATTGACAATACGGCGAAGTTCTTCGATGTCCTTGATAGGCGCCTTCGGTGTCACCATAGTGATAATACCGCTGATAACGAGAGCAGTGATACCTGCAATGGAGGCTGCAACAGCCACAACACGTCGGTATTTTTTCCAGAGCGTAATAATTTTGCCCGGAACGTTAAGGGTAAGGTCTTTTATTTCCCCGTTTTCCTGAAGTGTATGATGTGTGTCATAGAGATTTGCCTTGAAGCGTTTGATTTCTCCATAGCGATCCATTTCTTCAAGAAAGAAATGATGCTCCACAACGAGCTGGTCGAGCTCGGGATTATTTTTACGCAAATCTTCAAAATGCTTTCTTTCTTCAGCATTCATTTCATTGCGGAGATAACGCTCAACAGATTCCAATAATAATAGCTGATCCATCAATTTCCGTTTTTATATTGAGCAAAGAATAGTTTCTTCAGCCGCATCAGGCATTTGTATTTCTGATTCTTGGCATTGTCCGCATTCGTGTATCCAAAAAAAGATGCGATTTCATGCATGTTTTTATGGTGTACATAGAATGCTTCCAGCAGGCTTTTACAGGGTTCTCCGATTTTTCCCATGGCACCACGCATGATTCCATACTGGCGACTCATTTTTTCATGGGTTTCAAGGTCTTCTTCTACGGGTACAGTATCTTCCAGACTTTCCACCTGCGCTTCAAAACGACGTCCGTACTGCAGTTTTTTCAGCCATAACCGCCTCGAAACCGAGTACAGATATGTCCGGATCTGACAGTTAAGGCTGAATTCAGGAGACCGGGCATTCTCGTATAAAACGATCAGCGACTCCTGAAATATATCCCGTGCATCGTCCTCACTGCCGTTGTTATTAATAACAAAATGCTGTATAAGGCCGTAATTATCAGCGTAAATGGCCTCAATCGCCTTTTTATCATTGTTTGCCAATCCCTTAAGTAATTCCTGCTCCTTAGCTGAGGTAGTCACCGGCCTGTATTAATACGTTTTTTGAGATTTTGTAACCCAAAGCAACAAAAAAATAATTGTAAAAAACCGGGTTACCTGCGGGTTACCTTTTGTAAGGTCCAGTATTAATGGGTAATAAGTCAATATTTAAACGTAAAAATCATTCGAATGAAAAAGTTATTTGTAATCATGATTATGGCTCTTAGCGTATTCGCAGTAGCATGTGGTTCAAGCGAATCTACAGAAGCAAAAACCGATACTCCAGCTGCTGTTACAGTTGATACTCCTATCGCTCCTGTAACTGTAGACACAACTGCTAAAGTTGATACTACAGCTAAAGCTGATACTACGAAAAAGAACTAAGCTTTTTTCATATGGCAAGCAATCGTTGAGGCCGTTCCGTTTCTACGGAAGGGCTTTCTTTATTGAAGTTCGAAGTACGAAGGTCGAAGGACGAGGTAGTTCTTAGTTCACAGTTCACAGTTCATAGTTCATAGTTCATAGTTCATAGCAGGAGCGACGTTTAACGTTGAACGTTAAACTTTCCCCGGGGCTGTTCACCAGCATCCAGTACCCAGCATCCGGTATTCAGCGCCAATTTTGGTCTTTGAATATTTCTGCTGCCCGCTGCCTGCTGCCTATTGCCTAAATAAACGTAGTTTTGCACAAATTTTAAAAGATGAGTTTTGAAGCATTAGGAATAGAGGAGGGGTTACTGAAGTCGATACAAGCACTTGGATTTACTGAGCCTACACCAATCCAGTTACAGGCCATTCCGGTATTATTGAGTGGTACCAAGGACTTTGTAGGTCTCGCGCAAACAGGAACAGGAAAAACTGCAGCATTCGGTTTACCACTATTGCAGTTAGTAAATAAGCAGGAAAAATTTCCGCAGGGGCTGATCCTTTGCCCTACGCGTGAACTTTGTGTGCAGATTGCAAAAGACCTGACAGCATTTAAAAAACACTATCCCGGATTACAGGTAACGGCTGTATATGGCGGAGCTTCTATCAGCGAACAGATAAGGGATCTCCGTAAAGGCCCGCAGATAGTTGTGGCAACACCAGGTCGTTTAATTGATCTGATTGAAAGGAAAGCCGTACAGCTCGAAAATATCCACTACGTTGTACTGGATGAGGCTGACGAAATGCTGAACATGGGTTTCAGGGATGATATTGAATTCATTCTGAAAAATACACCTGACAGACATAGCGCCTGGTTATTCAGCGCCACCATGCCGGTAGAAGTGAGGCAGGTGAGCAAGCGGTTCATGACCGATCCGCATGAAATTACCATTGGTAAAATGAATGCCACCAATGTCAATATCGATCACCAGTATTATATAACGAATAACAATAACCGCTACGAGACCCTTAAAAGAATTATTGATTTCAACCCTGGTATCTACGGTATTATTTTTACCCGTACCAAGGCGGATGCACAATCGATAACCGAATCGCTTATCCGTGAAGGATATGAAATTGAAGCCCTGCACGGCGACCTCACCCAGCAACAACGTGATAAGGTAATGGCGAGATTCCGCGAAAAAAGTCTGCAGATGATTATCGCCACAGATGTAGCTGCCCGCGGTATCGATGTAACGGGTATCACACATGTGATCAATTATGAAATGCCGGATGATCTCGAAGTGTACACACACAGAAGCGGACGTACCGGTCGTGCCGGAAGAAGTGGTGTATGTATTTCACTTGTCTCTCCACGCGAGACCTACCGCTTGAAACAGATTGAAAGGATGGTGAATAACCGTTTTCATAAAATGGATATTCCCACCGGAAAAGATGTTTGCCGCAAGCAGTTCTTTTATTTTATCGATAAATTATTACTGGCCGATATCAGCCATGGTGAATATGAAGCCTACCTCCCTTTGCTAAAGGAAAAATTTGCAGACGTTGCCAAAGAAGAAATTCTGCAGCGCGTTGCGGCACTTGAATTCACCCGCTTCCTTCAGTATTATGAAAATGCGGCTGATCTGAATGTTCGTGAAGAAAGAAGGTCGGAAAGAGTAGTGGTTCAGAAAGAGGGCCGTGCCAGAACTTTCACCCGCGAATCCAGAAATGGCAATGGCGTACACAAAAGACTCTTTGTCAATCTTGGAACAAAAGATGGTTTCTACAAAGCGAGTTTTCTGCAGTTTATCCTGGATATGAGTGACCTGAAAAAAGAAGTGTTGGGGAAAATTGATATGAAGGAAATGAACAGTTGGATTGAGATTGAATCATCTGCCGCCAATAAAATGATCAAGTCGCTGGATGGTAAAAAATTCAAGGGCCGTATGATTCGCATGAATGACGCTGATTCGGGAGGTCCGAAAAAATCAAGGCAATAATTTTTTTGTTCGGATTGGAATCTTATATTTGCTCTGTTATGTTATACAACAAGTCGTTCAGTGGGTTTTATTTTTACTTTTATTTTACCGGCAAGCCGGGAATAACTTGTTGACTAAAATCGAAAGAGAAATCACAACATAGTAATCCCGGCCAGAAGCCGGGATTTTTTTTTATATGATTGACCAAAGGGATATTTTATACCAGGAAGAAATGCAGAAGATAAAAACAGTTTCGGAAAAACGAAGTTCAGCAGAGAGTTCCGGAATGGCTAAAAGCCCTTCCAGGATTGCCATTCAGGGCTACGAGGGCAGTTTTCACAAGGTAGCCGCCTGGCAGTTTTTCGGAAAGTCTGTGGAAGTTGTGCCCTGCGCTACTTTCCGTGATGTGGTAAAGATCGCATCCACCGGCGGTGAAAATACCGGCGGAATCATGGCGATTGAAAATTCGATTGCAGGAAGTATTCTTCCCAACTATCACCTTTTGCAGAAATCAGACCTGCATATTACCGGTGAAGTATACCTGCAGATCGGGCAGAACCTGCTTGTGAATCCGGATGTGAAGCTGGAAGATATCCGCGAAGTGCATTCTCATCCGATGGCGATTCTGCAATGTCTGGAATACCTGGAAAAATACAATTGGAAGCTGATTGAAACAGAAGATACAGCGCTGAGTGCAAAACATGTTCATCAGCACCGGAGCAAGCATATTGCGGCAATCGCAAGTAAACTGGCCGCCGAATTATTCCAGCTCAAGGTAATAGCTCCCAATATCCATACAATGAAGAACAACTATACCCGCTTTCTCGTTTTGAGTAACAGCAGTAAAGGTGCATATGATAATAACAGCGATAAAGCTTCTCTGAATTTTCATACCGATCACTCGCGTGGCAGCCTGGCCAGGGTGCTGACTGCAATAGCAGATGAAGGCATCAACCTCAGTAAACTTCAAAGTTTTCCGATACCCGGCAGCGATTTCAAATACAGCTTTCATGCTGATATGGAATTTGATGCAACAGCACAGTTTGAATCGGTACTTGCCAAACTCAAACAGCTCCCCGGCGATCTTCGTGTGCTTGGTGTATACAAACGAGGGAAATTAAAATAAGCCACATCATCAGCACTTCAAAAAGCCTCCAAGGCATCCGTGAATATTATTTCTCTTCCAAACTGAGAGAGATTG
>JAATGW010000310.1 GCA_015654495.1 Chitinophagales bacterium | reverse complement strand
CCGGTACACCTATAGTAAATAATGGACCTACAAAAAAAATAGAAAGTAAAGGCTACTGGGCTGATTCATCAGCGGTAGATGTGTTCAGTCTAAAAACAGTCCTCGGCGATCCTGTGCAGGCGCTGAGTGAACGTGGCGCTGCCGTAATCACCCGCAGTATGTCAGAAAAACTTTTTGGCAGGATGGAACCCATAGGAAAACCAATCTCAATCAATAGTAACGATACTATGTTTGTTAAAGCAGTGATTGAAGATTTTCCGGTGAACAGTCACCTTAAATTCGATTTCCTGTTTTCCATGCCTACATTCGTTTCATTTGTACCGCCACAATGGTACAATTCCAGGGGCTGGATGTTCGGATGGACCTATGTAAAGTTTAAAAATGCTGACGGTGCAGATCAGGCGAAGAAAAAATTTGCTGATTTCTGGAAGATCTACCGTGGAGGCAGTACCGATACAACAGGCCTGTATGCCGAAGCAACCGGCAATAAATTTCAGCCGGTTACTTCCATTCACCTGAATTCAAACCTGATTCAGGAAATGGGACCTAACAGCAGTGAAGTTTATATCTATATCCTGATCGCAGTTGAAATCCTGATCCTGCTGATCGCCTGCGTGAATTTTATCAATCTGTTTACAACTCAGGCTATGAAGCGCCTGCGGGAGATTGCAGTAAGAAAAATTCTAGGCGCACAGAAAAAACAACTTATCACACAATTCCTGGGCGAAGCAATGCTGCTGACTTTCATCTCCGGCGTGATCGCAGTGATACTCTATATTTCGTCACTCCCGTTTTATAATCGCATTACAGGGAAAAATGTGTCACCCGGCGAAATCCTGGAACCTTCCAACCTGCTGGTCCTGTTTGGAATTATGGTAGTTACCGGACTGGCTTCCGGTGTTTTCCCTGCACTTTTTGTGACAAAATTTGAACCCGCATCATCACTTAAAGGGTTGCGGCTACCTGGTTCTTCTGCAGGCTTTGTGAGAAAGAGCCTGGTCGTATTTCAGTTCACGATGGCTGCATTTTTGATTATCTGCACGGTTGTCATTTACCAGCAGATGAGTCTCTTTAGAAACAAACAACTGGGCTTTGATAAAGACCAGATTGTGGTCATCAATACTTACGGCGAACTCAACAGGAAACTGGTGAATCAGTCTGCAATAGTGAAACAGGAATTGCTTTCCGGTCCGGGCATACTTGGTACCGGCATGTCTTCCAATATAATCGGAGACGACCTGAGTGTTGAATCTGTAGTTCCCGCTGATACTACTGTTGGCGGAGATTTCCCGACCGTTCGCGTTTACCGGATAGATGAAAATTACCTGGATGTATTAAAAGTGGAATTTGCAGAAGGCCGCAATTTTTCTAAAGCGTTTAATGATTCGGCGAATTTCATCATCAATGAAAAGACTGCAAAAATGCTCGGACTGAAAAACCCACTCGGTGCGATGCTGGTGAATAATACAAGTAATCAACGCGGAACTGTAGTGGGCGTGATAAAGGATTTTCATTTCACCTCATTACACAACCAGATTGAGCCGCTGGTACTTGAATACAGACCACAATCGGCCAATTACCTCATGGTGAAAATAGCCGCAGGAAAAACTGCACAGGCCCTGCCCTTTTTAGAAAGAAAAATAGAGTCTCTTGCACCGGGTACCCTTTTCCGTTATGGATTCCTGGATGAAAAAATCTCAGGGCTCTACCAGAAAGAGGACCTGATCAGCCAGATCATGAAGATTTTTGCCGGCCTTGCCATTTTTATTTCCTGCCTTGGCTTATTCGGACTGGCAGCACATTCAACGGAAACAAGAACAAAAGAAATAGGAATAAGAAAAGTAATCGGCGCAGGTAATGCAAAACTAGTTCAGCTATTGTCAAAGGATTTTTTCATACTGGTATTGATCGGCAACCTGGTATCCTGGCCACTCGCCTGGTATGCCACTCATAAATGGTTACAATCGTTCACGTATCAGACTCCCGTACAATGGCCTGTTTTTGCTATTTCTGCTTTTGTGACCCTGGTGATTGCAGCGGCCACGATTGCTTATCACTGTCTGCGCGCAGCGCATGCGAATCCGGTGGATAGCTTGCGTTCGGAATAGGCAGAAGGCAGTAGGCAGTAGTAAGGCAAGAGGCAAAAGGCAAGAGGTAGATCGGTCAACCTGATTAAATTCAGGAGTTAGTGTTGATAGGATATTAAAAACTTCGATAGCTGAGGAAAGGCAGTAGGCAGTAGTAAGGCAAGAGGCAAAAGGCAAGAGGTAGATCGATCGCTCTGATAAGATTCAGGAGTTAGTTTTGCTAGGATTTTAAAAACTTCGATAGCTGAGGAAAGACAAGAGGAACAGGCAAACAGAGACAGACACCTTAAACATCGTATCGCATTTAACGTAGAACGTATAACGTATCACGTAGAACGTATCACGTAAAACCTGACAACGTAGAACCTAACAACTTCCCAATGATAAGAAATTACATCAAAGTAGCCTGGAGAAATTTAAGACGACACAAATCATATACAGCTATAAACGTGATCGGCCTTGCGATGGGACTAGCCAGTAGCATTTTGATTTTTACGATCGTTAGTTTCCATCTGAATTTTGATCAGTTTCATAAGAACAGTGACCGCATATTCAGGCTTACAACCATGTGGCAGGGCGAATCGACAGACTATTCGGCCGCTGTGCCGCAACCTTTAGGAAAGGCATTTCGTACCGACCTGGATTTCGGAGAAAAAACGGCCCGTGTTGTACATTACAGGAACAGGCTGATCTCTCTGCAAAACGATCCACAGAACAGGAAATTCAATGAAGAGTCCGGAGTTGTTTTTGCGAAATCTGAATATTTTGAAATTTTTAATTAACCCGAGAAGCGAT
>JAATGW010000757.1 GCA_015654495.1 Chitinophagales bacterium | reverse complement strand
TCCTGAAGGGACGTAAGATAATAGCCCGGGGCGGAAGCCCTGGGTACGAAGTACGAAGTCAACAGCCAATACAATTTGGTTTTTCAGTTCCGTAGGAACGGTGAATCTTGTAGCGCAGGGTGTCAACCCTGGGAATGAGGTAAGAAGTAAGAGATAAACAGCCAACACAGTGTAGGGTTTTCTTAGTCCTGAAGGGACGTAAGATAATAGCCCGGGGCGGAAGCCCTGGGTACGAAGTACGAAGTCAACAGCCAATACAATTGCGGTTTTTCAGTTCCGAAGGAACGGTGAATCTTGTAGCGCAGGGTTTTAACCCTGGGAACGTAGGAACGGTGAATCTTGTAGCGCAGGGCGATCGCCCAATGTCATTTAGTTAAAGAACATCTTACTAAAGACAGCGCCGGGAAGCCGGCGAGTCGGAAAGCAAACCGGGAATTTTCCCTTGTATTATTTCCCGGCTCACCGACTTACCGGCGTGTATTCAATTCGGCATGCTTGATCTTAATGCCATTGGGCGCTAGCCTCTGGGAAAGAAGAACGAGGTCACCGGCGTGGGGTTTTAGCCCTGGTAAAGAAAAATCCGCATAAAGATCAGTGTACTCATGCTAATGATGATCCATCCGAATACGGGTTTGAGATTAGCATCGGGAATATATTTTGTAAACCAGGTTCCCGTAATAATGCCGGCAATGGCGAGGGCACAAAACGTAAAAAGAAAAGGCAGATTCAGCAGCTTTAACTGATCAGCATTGCTAAGTAAACCAACCACACAGTTACAGGTTATGATCACCAGGCTTGTACCAATGGCTTTTTTCATAGGCAATCCTGCAAATAAAACCAGGGAAGGAACAATTATAAAACCTCCACCTATTCCAATAAAACCTGTAATTGCACCGGTTATCACTCCCTGAAGCAGCAGCCTTCCCGGATGTTCAACGCCTTCCTGAGCTTTCAGTTTTGCCTGCCTGATCATTTTAACACCGGCCGTTAACATCAGCAATGAAAATACAAGCATCATTAACCATGTCTTCGTAAGGACTAAGTCGTCTGATTGGTAAATTATGTCAGGTATCAGTTTCATCAGCCACCTGCGAACGATAAATAATGTAAGTACAGAAGCAATACCAAAATGAAGCAATTTCGGGTAGTCGATATTGTTATTGCGGTATTGGCCAAATGCACCGCAGCATGCCGTAAGACCTACAATAAACAAAGAATAAGTAGTAGCAGTAACCGGATCGATTCCAAAAAAGAACACAAGCACAGGTATCACAAGAATAGATCCCCCGCCGCCAATTAACCCCAGGCAGAACCCTATTAAAACTGCGAGAAAATATCCCGTAAAATATAACATGATGTTTTAAGAACGGCTTTAATCAAATGCAAGAAAGATTAAATTTCCCATCTTTTAAATCCCCTAATTTGGTTAACAGGTTTTCATGAGCTGGATTCAGACATTACCGGAATAACAATCGAAAATTCCGCACCCGCGCCGACTACATTTTTAACAATAATACCCCACCATACGCTTTCAATTTTTCATAAGAGAGGGACAGACCGGGTCCGGTACCCTACCCGGTAGGCTTGGTGGTAAAAAAGGCTGATTTTGAAGTAAGAGGTATGAGGTAAGAAGTAAGAGGTAAGAAATAAGAGGTAAGAAGTATAAAAAACAATTTGCAAACTCAAAATCAATGTTCATAAATCTGCATTTAATGTGGTAATAAATTCTGATCCCTTGCCTTCGATCTGTTTAGTTTTCCGCAGGATCCTGCGGATATTTCACCTCCATGTGCTTTCACAATATCATAAGCTAATGATAGTCCCAATCCTGGTCCCTGTCCGGTTGGTTTGGTAGTAAAAAACGGTTGAAAGATTTTGTCAATCACTTTTTTCTGAATGCCATTGCCTTTATCCTTTACCCTTATTTCGACCTGGTTGCCTTTTTTCTTTGTGCCGACTGATACCTGCGGCTGGTATTCTGGGACGTCATGCATGACGTCCCTACGAATTCCTGTTTCTCCCCTCCTTCACCCGTTCCCATTAAGAGTCACCACAAATTCAGAACCTTCACCTTCAATGCTGCTGACTTTGATTTCGCCACCATGCGCCTTAATAATGTCGTAGGACAATGATAATCCAAGGCCGGTACCCTTTCCAGTTGGCCTGGTCGTAAAGAAGGGCTGAAAAATCCTGTCCAAAACCGGAGCCGGAATACCAATTCCATTGTCCCTTACCGTTATCGCAACTATACCATTCTTTTTTTCTGTGGTTACAGTTATTTCCGGATTATAGTCAGGCGTAACAATTGCTTTCTCTGATACAGCATAAAAAGCATTGCTGTAAAGATTCTGCAGTACCCGGCCAATATCCTGAGGGATGATTTCCATTTTAGGCGACCTGGTATCAAAATTCTCCCTGAATTCAACTTCGAAATCCTTCTTCCTGCCCCGTTGACTATGTAAGGCGAGCGCAAAATTCTCTTCAACCAGTTTATTAATATCGCATAATTCCTTTTCCCCGGAATTATTCTTCGAATGTTCCAGCATCCCTTTTACAATCGCATCTGCACGTTCGCCATGTGAGCTTATTTTTTCCAGGTTTTTTCTGATATCAGAAGCGATAAACATTGCCTCCTCGCTATTTCCAGCTTTTAATTCTTCTTCCATTTCGTCAATCAGCTCAACATTAATATCTGAAAAGTTATTTACAAAATTCAGTGGGTTCTGAATTTCATGTGCAATGCCCGCTGTTAACTCTCCCAATGAAGCCATTTTTTCCTTCTGAATAAGCTGTGCCTGGGTGGCTTTCAGATTTTCAAGAGACCTGTTTAGTTCAGCCGTTCTTTGTACAACCTGTTCTTCCAGTATTATTTTTTGTGCGTCGATCAGCTTATTTCTTTCCATCTCAGCTTCCTTGGCTAACCGCTCTTTTTCGAGCTCCTGTGCGGCGATCTCTTTTCGCTGGCTATTATATTTACTGAATAAGGCCCAGGAAAACACAACTACCGCCCAGGCCAATGAGATTTTCGAAATCGGATCACCCCAGGTTTCAACCCATTCAAGAACACTGTCCAGTTTGAATATTTTGCCCTGATTCAGGATGGCCGAAATTACCAGCACCAGGAGCAGTGAAGTAAGGCAGAAAAGAAAAGGCGCAATAGCCAGAAGGAAAAATTTTCCGGAACTACCCGATTTACGTACAACCAGAATAACGGCCACGCTCACCAAAACCATATTCAACATAAACAAAACAGCTGTAACAAAATCGGCATCCACACCATCCGCAATTACAAAAATATTCAGGAGAAAGTTCCCTAATAATAAAACAGCTGCGATCTGTATCCATTTATCCAACCTGGGAAGGGATACAGCTGTTTTAAAATATTGCCTGACAAAATGGATCAGAAAGAAGAAGGAGAGCAGAATGCTCTCGCTTAATATTAGCCTCAGTGTATGATTCGCTGGTGATAATACCTGCCTGATATAAAAATTATCCGGAACACCGATAAAGAGGAGAAACAATGAAAAGTGCAGGTAGACTTTTTCCCTGGCAACCAGGAAAAAGAAAAAATTAAATACGCAGGCCAGAAGCAGAAAGCCTGTAAAAAAAGATTCAGTAAAAAGCTCACCTGAAAAATATCTTTTTTCATACTCAGCAATTCCCATTTCCAGTACATCATATGCATTCCTCAGTTCCACTCTGAATCCTTCCGGAAGGCCGGATTTGTATGAGGATCGCTTGTAGTATACCGTTAGTATTTCTCCCGGCTCAATTGCGATCGGTATCTCGTTTAATAATTTTATTCCTGATCTTTCACCCGCTGGCAGACTATAACCAGTCTTCAGATGCCGGATGCCATCAGGCTTTCCAATCAGAAAAAAATCCGCACGATCAGCTCCACTGCCAAGAGCGACTTTAACCTGATGCTGTGTTGCATTCCTGAAACGGAACCTGATCCAGAAAGTAGATGCATCATCCAGATCCTTTCTCCTGATGGAATAGATAAAACGGAAACTGTCTTCAAGTGGACTGTGCTGAACTTTATCAATGGTAAACGACTGCAGCCCGTCGGGCAGGATCTGCCAGTAAGTTGAATCAAGCACCCAAATGCCGCTTGTATCATTAGTAATCTCAAAAACAGGGAGTGTTTTTACCTGTGCATGCGTAAATATGCCTGCACACAAAAACATACATAAGATGAGCCCTTTTTTGATCACAACTATTATCAGTTTCGGTTTGCCAGATTCGTTTGAATTCAACCTTAAACGTTCAGCACTAATTGAAATTCCGAGCCCTCCCCTTCAGTAGTTTCTATTTTTATTTCTCCACCATGCGCCTTTATAATATCATAAGATAATGAAAGTCCGAGTCCCGTGCCCTGTCCGGTTGGTTTTGTTGTAAAAAAAGGATTAAAGATCTTGTCTACGATGCTTTTTGGGATGCCATTGCCATTATCGGAGATCTTTATTATTATCTTATCAGCCAGCCTTTTTGTAGTGACGGATACAAGTGGTTCATATCCTGCAGGGGCTGTTGCCTTCTTTTCATTTACAGCATAAAAAGCATTGTTGATGATATTGAGAAAAACCCTTCCGATGTCCTGCGGAATCAGGTTAACTATGCCAACCCCGGGATCGAAATCCGTTTTCATCGCTGCATTAAATGTTTTGTCTCTGGCTCTTAATCCGTGATAGGCGAGTCGAAGGTATTCATCAGCAAGTGCATTTATATCCGTGGGTTCCTTTAAACCAGTGCTTATCCGGCTATGTTGCAGCATTCCTTTTACAATCGCATCTGCACGTTTGCCATGATGATTGATCTTACCTTCATTTTCGTCAATATCCCGGGCAATTAATTCAACCTCTGCATAATTAGCTTTCTTTAATTCCTCCTTTAACTCGGCGACCAATTCCTTATTAATTTCAGAAAAATTATTGACGAAATTTAACGGGTTCTGTATTTCATGAGCAATCCCGGCAGTAAGTTCTCCAAGGGAGGCCATCTTCTCTGCTTGAACCAGTTGGGCCTGTGTTGCTTTTAGTTCGGTCAGTGATTTTTCTACCAGTTC
>JAATGW010000097.1 GCA_015654495.1 Chitinophagales bacterium | reverse complement strand
GGATTTTTCTATTACAGTTGGTATTGGTTCTCAGTCTTTCCTGTGTAACATCCACAGGAAGAAAAATAAAAAAAACAGCATCAATCCTGTAAAACTAAAGAACAGGAATGTGAGTATTTTCTGAACGGGGGAAAACAGCACCATGCTTACAGCCACAATAAAATAAACGACAAATAAAAATATGAGCGTGGAGATTCTTTTATCCATAGTTATTTTTAACAGGTCAAATATCTAAAATTATTTTGAAACAAACCAATTATTAAAAAACAGATCCGGCAGGGTTGAAGTCTTTCTTCTTATCAGCTGGCTTTGATTTGGCTTTAATTTTCTTCACTTCTCCTGTTTTTCCCTGAGCTTCCAAAGCTTTTACTAATCCAATTGTAGACCATCCGTTAGCGGGATGAACGATCAGGTCCTTCCGGAATGTCTGTTCAGCTTCTGCCCACTTTTTATCCTTCAATAAAACATTCCCGAGATATTCACGTGCGGGAAGAATCCAGTCGCGTGGTTCATTATAAACCAGTTTCGTTTCTGCTTCCGCAGCCTGATTGAAATATGCTGCGGCTTGTGTCAATTGACCTTCCGCTTCGGCGATTGCACCAGACAACATCTTTTCAGCGATATTGCCACCATCGTATGCGGAATTAAAGGCGCCCATTTTTATTTTTAGAGAGGGTAGGCTATTCAAGAGCTGTTGCAACAAGCCAAGTTCTTTTTTTGCTTCCGCTACCTGCTGCAGGCGCGAATAAGCAATACCACGACTGAAATGATAGATTATTTTCGCGTAGGCGAGACTGTCTGGTATCTCTGCCATCTGCAAAATTTCATCCCAGCGTCCATACCTGATCAGGTTAAAAGCTGGTGTCATGTACATATACGGAATGTAATCTCCGAAAGGTGCGGGCCAGGTGAGGTATTCCGGTAAAATATCATTTCTGCATGCAGAAGCAGTTTTGGCACTGAGTTCCGCATCACCAAACATCATCGCACATGTGGCCTGCATATGAATATTATGCAACTGGTAGAGAAATGAATTGTTTACAACCTGTGGCATTAAACCGAGGTATTCACTGTAGCTCTTGTTTGCGGTAACATTAACTTCCATTCCCTTCTCAAATTCGCCGGTTCTGATATAAATATGCGAAGGCATATGAACGGTATGGGAAACTTTAGGAGTGAGACCTGGCAATACTGCCGCACTGTGCTTTGCTCTTTCAGGATGCAGGGAAGCTTCCACGGCATGAATATAATAGTGATTTGCGCCCGGGTGATTTGGGTTCAGCCGGATCATTTTTTCCAATAAGGAGGTAAGTTCCGGTGTCCAGGATTTTGGTAAAGACTGATCATCGTACAAATCCCAGGGGTGAACAAGCATGATCGCATCTGCATAAAGTGTACCTATTTCAACATCGCCAGGATACTGCTGATACAGACTTCGCATTGACCGCAGGTACCGGTTGTTCAATTCCGCCCTGGAAACGGATGTATCATTTGTATATCGCTCGTCCATAGCTTTAAGCAGTCCTTTTTCTTTCGGTGTAGCATTTTTTGAAAAAGCGATCGCACGTTTTATGGCGAACAGCGCATCCGGCGCAGCCGCATATTCTACATCATTTATGTTAGGACCATAGGCCAATGCTTCGCCCCACCAGCTCATAGCCGAACCAGTGTCGAGGGCTCTTGCTTTTTTAAAAGATGCAAGCGCTTCAATAATATGAAAGCTGTAATACATGGTGATGCCCTGGTTGAAATAGAACTGGCAACTGTCGCTTGCAGTTGTGATTTTCCAGGTATGCTTACCCCATCCCGGCAGTGGAATCATCGACAAAGGGTTATCCGGTAATAACGCATCCTGGTTCAGATCAGGATAACAACGCAGTGCCTGAAGTTTCTTCTTCTGAACAGCAAGCAGGGCGTCTTCATCCGGCACAACCTGGTAGCTGCGGTCAGGCGTAAAAAGAAAAAAAAACATGATAAAAAATCCATGGAAATAAAAACTATATCTCATGCCGGCAGATTAATATGCTCAGAAAGATAAATCCGGCGCCGGAAATTTCAAAAAAAACCTGTGATATTGATCTGACTTCTAAGTCAGCTTCCTGATTAAAATTCTACTACCGCATAGGCCTTATTATCTACATAAGGTCCGCCCGGGTGGCGTGCTGTATAATCGAGGTTGATCCAGTACTGACCATTTTCTTCGCGGTAGTATAAGCCTGAAAACGGCTGGTCATAAAACAAATCGGTAATGGCATTCTGGAATTTGAGAAAATTCTGCTTGTCGCCACATAATAACTCGGGATAAACATGGTCGACTGATAATACCATCCTGCATTTGGCGCCTATCGCGCGCATGGTGGAAATCATAAGAATGGTATGATCGTCGCAATCTCCACCGAGTTTTGATTCAATTGTTTCGCGGGCTGTTGCATAATACTCGTCCCTCTGTGCATCCGAAACATATTTGAAATTGGAATTAATGTATTTGAAGAGTGAAAGGAACCTTACATAAAATCCGTATTTGGGATAAGCTTCATCGAAATAATCCAGGGAATGGGTAACAGCAAAATTTCTTACAACCGAATCTTTATAATTCATTTTTGATTTCATTCCCTTCACTGCCATTTCCACATCGGTATCAAATAACGACGATTTAATCAGGAACAGTTCTTTTTCTTTTTTATCCTTATTCTTCCAGTTCTGCATCACCATATTCCGGTAATCATTCACCATGCTCTGCAGATTATAGCTATGCGCAAAAAACTGGAACAACACAACTACCACCACCATAATGAAGGAAGGAATGATCAAAGGCCGGAAAATCCAGAGAATAAAACGGATAAATACAAATGAAATGAGAATGGCTACAACCAGGTCAGCATTAAAATTACCAATGATAATTGGCGGAATTATCCGGTTGACAAGCGGTGCCAGCGGGATAACAGTTAATAAACCCAGCAAATTGAAAAGGAAATTCCGGGCGAGTTCCTTTTTCTGTTCTAATTCAGCCATATCGGTCACATAACGAAAAACACCACCCTAAATTTAGTGATAACCTGTTAAAATTCAATTCAATTCTGTTAATAGTTTCAGATACCAAACAATAAAACCTGACTTTCTGCAGCATATTAAATGAAGAATTGCAACAGCGGCTTTGCAAACCGCTGATGCGACAGGTTTCCTGGCTTACTCATCCTCTTCTTCTTCATAATTGAAAGCATCTTTGTTGTAGGTGCTCTCCCATGCTTCAACAGCTTTATCATCCAACAATTCGATGATATCAAGGATAGGGTCAGTCTTCCTTTTCCATACCAGTTTTTCTTCATCTCCGAACAATGACACGAAAACACAATGATCACTCTCCATATTAATGCGGATAAGGCTCAGATTTGCGTTTTCTTTTTCCTGAATCAGGTAATAACATCCAGACTCCAGCAGGGCATACGAGTACATAATTCTACTGTTTAAAAAGTAAAAGTTTAATTATAGCAGGCCAGCAAGCGAAAAACTAATGGGTTTGTAAAATTTAACGGGTAGTGCGCAGCTGATTAGATTGGATATCAGAATTCATAGGAAATCTGAATTTTGTATTTGCAATTTACAATTTCAAAACAGTAATTGCCAATAGTTTTCGTTAATTAATTTTTATCCTCTTTCTTTATATATAGACATTTGCAAATCAACATATTAGATATTTAAAAGCCCCGAATAGTGCTTTTACGTATTTTTTATCTGGCCGAAATTCCTTACTAAATAACTTATTAATCTGTATATCAGTTCATCAGGGCGGAATTGTATCAGGAATCCGGCCCGTTAGAAATAGCAAAGGGATAATTAACGGGAATTTTGCCCGTTTTCCAATGCTGACAAGCAAAGAAAAGTGTAAGTTCTGAATTATTCACATACGTTGATAACAGCACCTGTGCAGGCAGTGTTCATTCACTATATTTGCCCGCCGGATTTTTTGCTAAAAATATTAGCTTTGTGGCAATTCTTAGAAGTCGTCCTTTAAAAAACCTTTTGAAACTATGGCCAGGGAAAAAGAATCCACCCTTTTTGAATATAATGAAGAGTCGATAAAAAGCCTCGACTGGCGTGAGCATATCCGTTTACGGCCCGGCATGTATATCGGCAAACTCGGGGATGGGAGTAGTCCGGATGATGGAATATATGTGTTGCTGAAAGAAGTGCTTGACAATTGCATTGACGAACACATGATGGGGGATGGAAAACAGATAGATCTTGTGATCGAAGACAAAACCGTAACCATCCGCGATTATGGCCGCGGTATTCCTCTCGGCAAAGTGGTGGATGTGGTGAGCAAGATCAATACGGGCGCCAAATATGATAGTAAAGTTTTTCAGAAGAGTGTCGGGCTAAATGGTGTTGGTACGAAAGCTGTGAATGCCTTAAGCAGTTTCTTTAAAGTGACAGCTTTCCGTGATGGTCGTGAAAAAACAGCTTCATTTGAAAAAGGAGTTCTTTTAAAAGAAGAAAAGGAAACAAAATCGGGTGAGCCTAATGGAACCCTTGTAACATTTATCCCTGATAATTCCGTGTTCCGCAATTTTTATTTCATTCCTGATTATCTCGAAAATCAGCTGTGGAATTATTGCTATCTCAACGCGGGTCTGCTCATCAACTACAATGGCAAGAAATTTATCAGCAAGAATGGCCTGCTTGATTTACTGAAAAGAAAGACCAATGAAGATGAAATCCGTTATCCGATTATTCACCTGAAGGGTGACGATGTCGAGATAGCGCTTACACATAACAATGAATATGGAGAAGACCTCTATAGTTTTGTAAATGGTCAGTATACCACGCAGGGCGGTACACATGTTGCTGCTTTCAGAGAGTCCTTTGTAAAAGCGATCCGCGACTTTTTCAAGAAAGATTATGATACTGCGGATATACGCCAGAGTATTGTGGCTGCGATTGCGGTGAGAG